>CAZHLB010000075.1:0-14581 GCA_964533005.1 uncultured Saprospiraceae bacterium | reverse complement strand
AAGATTACCTCGATTGCGCCCATTTTTTGATTGAAAAATTGCAGGCGCATCCTTTCAATCACATCCCTTCCGGCAAGCCGGAAAGCCAATCGAAAAAGCCCGAAGTCCTTGTAAATCAGCCGGAAAAGTCAAAACCGGAAAAGCCGGAAACAGCTTCTTCCCAATCACAAAGCGGCTCATCCTCGCAAAAACCACCGCTGAAATTCAAGCTCAATCTCCGCTCGCTCGCCAAGCCCGTTTTGAAAAAAGACAGGTCTTCTCAGCCTGCCCTGGTTCAAGACGTATTTTTCAAAAAAGACAGTTTCGAGGTGAATTTGACCTTCGAGCAAAACCGGGAAGCACTGGATAAAATATTGACCACATTGAAAGATTGCCGGGACTGCAAAATCATGCTCACCGGCTTCGCCGACCAATCCGGCAGCCTGGAATACAATGACCGATTGAGCAATTACCGCTGCAAATCGGTCGCCCTGTTTTTGCGGGAACGGGGCGTGGATGGCAGGCTCATCGAGGAGCGGCATTACGGGGAGTTAGGCAATAAAAACGATGATGCACGGAAGGTGGAAATAGCGATTTATGGCTCGGTGGAACAGGTAAAGCCATAATTTTCAAAGCTTTATTTCAAAGGAACTTCCACCCTGATTAATTCGAGGAAAACTTGGTCAAGATGGTCGAAATCCCGGTCGGTCGTCAGCAGGCGGGCATTCAAAACGGAAGCGGTGGCGGCAATCCAAAGGTCGTTTTTGCTCATGTTGCGGGGAGTAGGAGGCTGCGGCGATAGGTGGGGAAGTTTGCGTTGGCTGAAGGCGTCAATGTCAGCATACTTGTCAATCAAACTTCCGTATCGAATTTCAACCACCACAAATTCACGCAGCAAATCCTCCAGTTTCTGCATTCGTTTTTGTCCCCAGCCTGCTTGTTTCGAAATAGATTGGAGTTCACCAATCGTGGCTATCGAAACGAATGGAAAATTGCCCTTTTTTAAAGGTGAATAGGTGGTTTGAATTTGGTGAAACACTGTTGTCTCACGTAGGTAATGAATGAAAATGTTAGTATCGAAAAGGTATCTCATTTTGTCAGTAGGGCTAAGAGTTCTTCAACAGGTTCCTGCACATCAATTTCTTTGATGAGTTGCAAAATCCTCTTTTCATCTGGCTGGGTAAATCCCTGCTCCTTCATCAACTGCTCCAAATCAATTTCATAAGGCATTTCCCCTTCTCTGACGAGTTCTCTAAAAGCCGCTTGTTCTTCCTCCGGCGTTGGCTGAAAAAGGTAGCGCTTGGGTTCTTTCGATTTCGCTTTTGCAGGCGGTTTGCCGTTGACTGGCGGGCGCTTCTGAACGGTAGTTTTCAATACGTTCAGCAACCTGGGGTCTTGCATTTCTGCAATTTCCCGAATAAGCCAAAGCTTCGTGTCTTGCATTGTTTCAATCATGTTCTTTGATTTTGGAAGGCTAAAGTTAGGGAGAGCGGCGAAGAAATGTCATCCCGATAAAAATTTCATTTTTATCGGGATGACATTTCTGGGCGCTAATGCCTTAGCTTTGCCTCCGAAATTTTAGACCTGTCAGGTTGTGCCATGTTCGCCAAAGATTTTGCTTCCTATCTGCCTGACAGGTCTTTTTTTTTGCGAACGGCGCTTCCTACGACCGGCTTCCTCTTCTCCAAGATTCTCAAATGAGCATTAAGTTTTGACTCGTTGTAGGGTTGATTAGGCTGATTTTTCCATCGGCAAAATCAACCTCATCAACCCCTATAAATCCTATCAATCTCAGCTTTATAATCTCATTGAAAATGAAACGACTGTTTACAATTACCCTCCTGTTTTTGGGTTTCTGCGCTTTGCCCGCCAGCCAAATTTCCGCTCAATGCAGCACCACCATTTGCACCGGTTTCCCACCGCCTGCACTTACCTCGGAAGAAGCCTGCATCATGTGCGACCCGTGCATCGTCAACGGTTACGTCGGAAACACGGGAACGCCGAACACTGGCGACGTGCCGGGCCCCTTTTGCGGCTCGGTCGAAAACAACCAATGGTTTGCTTTTCTCGCCCCGGCGAGCGGCACGCTTTCGCTGAGTTTTACCTCGTACAACTGCGCTGGAGCAGGTGGCGGCAGCGGCATTCAAGCGGAAATGTACTCCACCAACGACTGCAATACTTTCGTCTCCGTGTCCAATTGCTGGAGCCCCGGCTCGGCGGGAACGGGCATCGTCACCGCCACCGGATTGCAGCCTTTTTGCCCGTATTATTTGATGATTGACGGGTGGGCAGGGGATGTTTGCGAGTTCACGATTACGACGCTCGATTGCGTGGCGCCGCCGCCGCCGCCTGCCATCAGCATTTTGGGCCCGAGCGAAGTTTGCCCCGGCTCGACCACGGAATATTGCCTCCCTGAAAACGTCAACACCGTCTGCGACAACAGCGGCAGCAATACAATTTGGACTATCAATCCGCCCATCGGAACCATCACGGGGCCCAATGACGGAGAGTGCATCGAAGTGCATTGGGATGCGCCGGGCAATGCGGTGATTACCGTCACGACTACCAACGTTTGTTTCGGCGGCAGCAGCGCCACTTTCGACGTGACCAGCGCCGTGATTCCGCCGCAAATTCAGGAATACGTGTACTGTCTCGGCGAATGCGTCGAGTGCGCCGGGACGTTGTTTTGCCAACCTGGCATTCACTTCGTCACGCTGCAAAACTGGCTCGGTTGCGACAGCATCATCCATTGCGTTTTTGATGAAGTGGCGCCCATCATTGTTCCGCTGGGGGAAATCACGATTTGTTACCCGGAGAGCTACACTTCCTGCGACCAGACCTTTGAAGAATCGGGTTTGTACTCGCCTTTTTGCGAAAGCTGGCAGGGTTGCGACAGCACCAATTTCTTCGACCTGGCTGTTTTGCATCCCATCGCCAGTGTGGCTGCGCCGGGCTTGCTGGGTTGTGCGCCAGGCTCGACGGTCGTGCTGAATGGCACTGCTTCCAACGTTGCGACCGCTACCGGAGCGACCACTTCCTACAATTGGTCGGGGCCTGCCGGGGGCATCAACACGCCTGCGAACCAGCCCACCATCACGGTGGATTTGCCCGGAACTTATTGCCTCACGCTCACTCATTCCCGCAACGGGAAACAATGCACCGACACCAAATGCGTCACCGTCGTCAAGGACGACAAAGTGCCGCAGACCCCGCAAATCACAGGCGACAACAACCCTTGCATCGGCGAAACGGTGACTTACACGGTCACGCCAGTCGGGACGCCTGCGCCCACTTCTTTCACCTGGACGACCTCGAACGGCAACACTTACACGAGCGCCGGGCCCAATTCCATCCAAGTGGCTTGGGCAAATTCGGGCAACGTACAGGTTTGCGTTGCCGCAAAAAATGATTGCGGCAGCAGCAGCCCCGCTTGTTTCAATGTCTCCGTCGAGCCGGCGCCGACTGCCAGCATCAGCGGCAGCGGACAAGTTTGCCCGGGCAGCGGAACGCCTGTTGATTTCACCATCACTTTGACCGGCACGGGCCCCTGGGACGTCGGCTACTCGGTCAACGGCGGCGCTGCGACCATGCTGCACATTGACAACAGCCCCTTCACTTTGACCGCTTCGCAAGTCGGGACTTACACTTTGACTGGCGTGACCAGCGCCGCAGGTTGCCCCGGCACGGTGGACGGCAGCGCCGTTTTGTCTGAATTTCCGCAGCCGACGGCAGTTTTGAGCGGCTCCGGCAGCGTCTGCGCAGGCACGAATCAGACGGAAAATCTGACCATCACCCTGTCGGGAACTTCTCCCTGGACGGTCAATTGGGCAGTGAACGGCTCGCCTCAAGCGCCGCTGACAATCAACGGCACACCCTACACTTTGCCCATCGGCGCTTCGCAAGCTGGCAACATCACCCTGACCGGAATGACCGGCGGAAACGGCTGCCCCGGCACGATTTCCGGCTCGGCAACGGTGGGCGTGAACACCGCTCCGACCGTCACCGGCATCACCACCGAATGCGACCCGACGAACACCAGTTTCGTGGTCTTTTTCGACATCCTCGGCGGCGACCCTGGCTCGTACAGCGTCTCTCCGAATCTCGGTTTCATGCTTGGAAACAGCTTCACCAGCGACCCGCAGCCGAGCGGCACGGGCTACTCTTTCTTGGTGACGGACGCCAATAATTGCAACCCGGCGACGGTGGCTGAACCGCTCGTGCTTTGCAATTGCACGACGGCGGCTGGCGACATGCCGACCACCCTGGTCGAGGAGTGCGGCGAGGGGCCCGTTTCGGTGAATTACAATGCTTCGACGCAGGCTTTCGACGGCGACGACGTGCTGCAATTCATCCTCCATTCGGGCAGCGGCGTGGTGATTCAAGCGCCAGTGATTGGCAAATTTTCAACCGCCAGCGTCAGCTTCGACCCGGCTGCAATGAGCTATGGCACAACATATTATCTCTCCGCAGTAGTCGGAAACGACGACGGCAGCGGCGGAGTGGATTTGACCGACCCTTGCGCCGACGTGGCGCAGGGGACGCCGATAATTTTTTATGAAATTCCTTCCGCAACGCTCTCCGGCGACCCTGCGATTTGCGAGGGCGAGCAGGCGGTTTTGGACGTGAATTTCACTGGCGCAAGCCCGTGGAGCATCCTTTACGACGACGGTTCGGGCAGCCAAATGGCGAATGGCATCACGACAAATCCTTATTCGCTCGTGCTAAATCCGGGCGCTTCGACCCAGGTTTTTCTGCCCGGCATGAGCGACTCGCATTGCCCCGGCAATGCCAGCGGAACGAGCGAAATCACTGTAAATACAGGCGTTTCCGTGTCGAACATGACGACCACCTGCAACCTCACCGGCACGGCTTACACTGTCAGTTTCACCATCGGTGGCGGCGACCCGGCGAGTTATTCGTGGACGGGTTTGGTGGGCAGCCTGACGGCAAATCCGCCCTACGTTTTCACCAGCGACCCGCAGCCGGAAGGCACCGGGTTCAGCATTTTGGTGGACGACGCCAATGGTTGCGACCCGCAAACGGTGGCGCAAACGCAGGTGACTTGCCTTTGCCTGACGACGGTTGGGCAGATGAATTCGCAGGCTGTCGAGCAATGCGGCGACGCTGCCGTGACCGCAAATTATGACACCACCGGGCAAGTCCTCGACCCCGACGACGTGCTGATTTTCATCCTTCACACCAACAGCGGCGCTGCTGCCGGGACGATTTTGGCAGAAAATACCACGCCCAGTTTCGCCTTCGACCCGGCGACGATGAGCTACGGAACGACCTATTTCATTTCGGCGGTCACCGGAAATTCGGACGGGGCAGGCGGCGTGAATTTGCTCGACCCCTGCACGGAAGTTGCGCCCGGCTCCCCGGTGACGTTTTTTGAAATCCCAACCGCAATCCTGAGCGGCGACGCCAGCATTTGCGCAGGCGAAAGCACCGATTTGACCATCCAACTCACCGGTGAAGTGCCGTGGGAAATCAATTTCGGCGGGGTAATCATGTCGAACATCAACACGCCTAATTCCACGCTCACGGTCAGCCCGGCGGTGAACAGCAGCTACAATATCACCGCCATTTCGGATGCACATTGCCCCGGCACGATTTCCGGCTCGGCGACGGTGCAGGTGCATGTTGCGCCGCAAATCCAAAACGACCTCGCCGCCTGCGACCTCGACACGACTACTTTCACCGTCAGTTTCACCGTCAGCGGCGGCGACCCGGCGAGCTACCAAATCACGCCATCAAACGGCACGTTGAGCGGTAACACGTTCACCAGCAACCCGTTGACGAGCAATTTCAACTACGTTTTCAGCGTGGACGACGCCAACGGCTGCGGGCCCGCAACGATAAGCGGCACGATGGATTGCGACTGCGAAACGGAGGCTGGCACGATGAGCCTCGTGCCCCGGCGGGCTTGCGTGGGCGAGGGCATCACGGTTCCGGCGAGCTTCGGCGGGGTGTTTCTCGACCAAAACGATGCGCTGGTTTACTTGCTGCACACGGCGCAGGGCAACCAGTTGGGCAACGTGATTGCGACCAGCCCGACGCCGACTTTCACTTTCGACCCGGCGACGATGATGACGGGCGTGAATTATTACGTCAGCGCATTGGCTGGAAATGCAGGCGCTGGAATCGGCGGTGTCGATACGAGCGATTTTTGTTTGGACATCGCTTTACCCGGCACCCCGGTGCTTTGGAACCCGCTGCCGACGGCAAACTTAGTCGGCTCGGACGCCATTTGCGAAGGCGACACGGCGCAGATTTTAGTGAACATGATTGGCGTCGGAACTGCCTTCACCATCAATTATACGATTGACGGACAACAGTTTACGAACACCACCAACTCGCCCTACTCCTATTATTTGACGCCTTCGGCAAACACGACCGTCGCCCTGCTTTCGGTCACCGACGTGAACACGGGCTGCACCAACGACGCCATCGCCGTCACCACGATTTTGGTCAGCGAAAACGTGAACGCAGGCGTGACGGCGGGCTTTTTCGAGGCTTGCGAAGGCGAGGAAGTCACCTTCGTTCTCGCACAAAACCTGACCGGCGAAGACGCTGGCGGCACTTGGACTGACCCTGCGGGCAACGTCGTTCCCGGCGGCACGGTCGGAGCGAGCGCACTTGCGCCGGGGGCGTACACTTTTACTTACACGGTCACGACTTCTGCGCCTTGTTTCAACGACACGTCGGCGGTGGAGGTCATCATCCATCCGAACCCGGTCGCCGACGCAGGTTCCGACCACCTGCTCGATTGCGACGTGACCGAAGCGGTGCTTGGCGGCGATGCCAGCACGAGCGTGGGAGTGGGCTACGACTGGTCGGGCGGCACTGTTTCCGACCCTGCCATTTTGCACCCAACCACTTCTGAGCCAGGCAATTACACGCTCACGGTGAGCAACCTGCTGACCGATTGTGCCGCCGCAGATTTTGCCGTCGTGACGGAAATTATCACCATGCCGGAGCCGCACGTGCGGGTTTCAGACGTGAGTTGTTTTGGCAAAAACGACGGCTTCATCGTTGTGGACAGCATCACGAATGGCTTGCCGCCGTTCCTCTGTTCCTTCGACGGGGGGGCTTTTGGCGACCAGAAAATCTGGGAAAATCTTGCGCCGGGCAGCCACACTTTGCTCATCATGGACGCCGCCGGATGCCAGCGGCAATTGACTTTCATCGTCGCCGAGCCGGAGCAGGTGAACGTTGAAATCGAAATGACCATCCCCGGCTCGGAAGAACCCGACCTGGTGGAATTTGGCGACACGGTGATTTTGGCGGTCATCGTCACTCCGCAATTCGATTCGTTGGACAGCGTGGTTTGGACGCCCGCCGGTTCCGTTCCCTGCGACACCTGCCAGGTGAACGTGGTGACGCCGACCGTGCCGACGACCTACTCGATTCGGGTGGAAAAAAATGGCTGCGCCGACGAAGACCAGACGACGGTTTTTGTCAAAAAAACCCGCCCCGTTTTTGTGCCCAACGCCTTTTCGCCCAACGGCGACAACACGAATGACAAGCTGATTGTGTTCGCAGGCGACCCGGTAACGAAAATCAAAAAGTTCCTCGTTTTCAGCCGGTGGGGGGAGACGGTTTTTGAGTTTTACAATTTCCTGCCCAACGACCCCGCTTTTGGCTGGGATGGCAAACATCGGGGCGAGCCGCTCGACCCGGCGGTTTTTACCTGGTTTGCGGAAGTGGAATTTACGGATGGGCGGGTGATGGTTTTTGAGGGGGATTCGGCGATTGTGAAGTGATGGATGAACGGGGTTGTGTTCAGCAATCACCAATCACCATTTACCTTTCCGGCATGAAAAGAACACTCTTTTTCGCCTGCCTTGCGCTGCTCGCCGCCTGCCAAAAAGACGCAGCCAGGCAAGGTTCCGCCCAGTTCGAGTTGCTCTCTCCGCAGCGCACCGGCATTGATTTCGTGCAAACCATCACGGAAGAATACCGCTACAATTTTTCCCAAGACCCCAATATTTTCAATGGCGGCGGCGTCGCCGTGCTCGACGTGAACCGGGATGGTTTGCAGGATTTGTTTTTCACCTCACGCCTCCAACCTTGCCGCCTGTACCTGAACAAAGGCAACTTTCAATTCGAGGATATTTCCAAAAAATCAGGCGTGGCAGATTCCATCGGCATCAAAACCGGCGTGGCGGTGGCGGACGTGAACGCCGATGGTTGGGATGATTTGTACGTCTGCCGCACCTTCCTCGAACCTATCCCGCAGCGTCGCAACCTGCTGTTTACCAACAACCAAGACAATACTTTCTCCGAAAAAGCCGCCGAGTTCGGCTTGGACGACCTCTCGCCAACCCAACACGCCACCTTCTTCGACTACGACCTCGACGGCGACCTGGATTGCTACGTTTTGAACCACCCGGTGAGCTACCGGGAAATCAATGCCATTGATTTTCAGCCCACTGCGCAAATGCCGAGGGCTTCTTTGCGCCCGCCGAGGGATGAATTTGAGAGCGATAAATTGTTTCGGAACGATACCCCCCTTGAGGAGGGCGGGGGGGTGAAATTCACGGAGGTGGGAAAACAGGCAGGCATTTTCAACCGTGCCTGGGGTTTGAGCGTGATGAGCAACGATTTCAACGACGACGGCTACCCCGACCTCTACGTTGCCAACGACTTCATCATGCCCGATTTTTTGTACATCAACAACGGCGACGGCACTTTCACGGAGCGCCTGCACGAGTATTTCCGCACCATTTCCAACCACACGATGGGCATCGAAATCGCCGACCTGACCAACGACGCTCTGCCTGAACTCGTCGCCCTCGACATGCTCGGCGAAACCTGGGAGCGCCGCCGCCGCCAACTCACTACGATGCAATTGGAACGCCACCGCCAACTCATTCGCCAAGGCTACAGCGACCAGCAAATGCGCAACGTTTTGCAGCTAAATCTGGGGTTTTCAAGCCCCAGCGTCCCACCACCAAATCACCAAATCACCAAATCACTATTCGCAGAAATCGGCTGCCTCGCTGGCATGTTCGCCACCGAGTGGGGATGGGCTCCGCTGGCGGCGGACTTCGACAACGACGGCTGGAAAGACCTGTTCATCACCAACGGCGTCCGGCGAGATTTGAACGACCTTGATTTTTTCGTTTTCACCGCCGACAGCATCAACCGCACCGGCGGCATCAGCCCGCAGCGATTCAAGTCTTTCGAGGATTTTTCCAGCCTCATGCCCAGCGAAAAAATCCGAAACCGGATGTTTAAAAACACCGGCTCGTTGCAAATGCAAGACGTGACCGACGCCTGGGGATTTTCAAATCCCACCTTCTCCAACGGAGCAGTCTACGCCGACTTCAACAACGACGGCGACCTCGATTTGGTCGTTCACAACGTGGACGACCCGCCTTTCATTTATGAAAATAAGGCTGCGCAAAACGCTGAAAATCATTGGCTTCAAATCAAATGCAAAGGCACGGCAAAGAACCCCGGCGGCACGGGAGCCAAGATTTGGGTACACGCTGGCGGGCAGATTTTTTACCAGGAAATGACCCCGGTGCGAGGTTTTTACAGTTCCTCCGAGCCGATTTTCCAGGCGGGTTTGGGCAAGGCAACTCAAGCAGATTCCGTCCGAATTGAATGGCTGGAAGGCAAGCGCCAGGTCTTGAAAAACATCCCCGCCAACCAGCGCCTCACCCTCGATATCGCCGACGCAGCACCCGGCAGAATCTTCCGGGCGAAGCCGGAAGAAAATCTCTACTTCACCGAAATCGCCGCAGCGCCTGCTTTTTCCCACCGGGAAAACGACTTTGAAGACTTCAACCGGGAGCGCCTGCTGCCGCATCGTTTTTCCAGAACCGGCGGCACCCTCGCCGTCGGCGACGTGAACGGCGATGGGCTGGAAGACTTTTTCACCGGCGGAGCAGCGGGTCAGGCAGGGGCGGTTTTTTTGCAAAAAAAATCCCCAGCGGGCACGTCTGGCTCCCCTTTAGGGGCTGGGGGTAGCGGCGCTCGCTTCGAGCCGAGCAAGCAACCCGCCCTCGAAACCGACCGGAATTTCGAGGACACCGGCAGCCTCCTTTTCGACGCCGACGGCGACGGCGACCTCGATTTGTACGTCGTCAGCGGCGGCAACGAGTTTCCGGCAGGCGACCCTGGCTACCAGGACAGGCTTTATTTAAATGATTCAAAAGGCAATTTCACCCGCTCAAAAGCTGCCCTCCCAGCAGAAACTTCGAGCGGCAGCAAAGTCGCCGCCCACGATTTCGACAGCGACGGCGACCTGGATTTGTTCGTCGGCGGGCAGGTGACGCCGGGGGCATATCCGCAAGCGCCGCAGAGCTTCATTTTGAAAAATGAAGGCGGCAAATTCACGGATGTTACCGCAACCGTAGCGCCTGATTTTCAAAGAATTGGAATGGTCAACGACCTGCTTTTCGCCGACCTCGACGCCGACGGCAAAGCCGAGCTTATCGTCACCGGCGAATGGCTACCCATCCAAATTTTCAAAATTGAAAATGCCCGCATCATTCATCATTCAGGCTGGTGGAACTGCCTCGCCGCTGCCGACCTCGACGGCGATGGCGACCTGGATTTGGCGGCGGGAAATTTGGGCTTGAACACTCGCTACCGGGCATCGAAACTGCACCTGTACACCAAGGATTTCGACGCAAATGGCAGCACCGACCCCATTCTTTGCGTAGAAGAAAACGGGCGCATTTTACCCGTTGCCATGCGTGACAATTTGATAAAACAGTTGCCTGGTTTGAAGAAGAAATTCCTGCGCAACACGACCTATTCCAAGTCGGCAATCGAGGATGTTTTTTCGGAATCAGAGCTAAAAACCGCCCTGCACCTCGAAGCGCAAACGCTGGCGAGCGCCTGGTTTGAAAATCAAAACGGCAAGTTCGTCATGCACGTCCTGCCCGACGAAGCGCAGCTTTCGCCGGTCAAAAAAATCCAAGCTGCCGACTTCACCGGCGACGGGAAAATTGACCTGCTACTTGCCGGAAACGATGATGGCTACGACGTGGAAACGGGAACGCTTCACGCCTCTCCGGGCTGCCTGCTGGTGAATGATGGCAAGGGAAATTTCAAGGCGCTGCTTGGCAAAAAGGCTGGTTTTTTCACGCCCGGCGAGGTCCGGGACGTTGTGCCGGTTCGCCTTTCGAGCGGGAAAACGTGGTGGCTGGTGGCAAACAACAATGAGCGGTTGCAGCTATTCGAGCAGCGGGATTAGAAATGTCATCCCGATAAAAATGAAATTTTTATCGGGATGACATTTCTGGTGCTCTGCCACCCGCCGGTCAATTTTCCAACCCTTCCCGATGCCGGAACTTTCAATTCCCTATTTTGCCCGCCCATTTGAAAACCCATGCAACGCAGGCATGGAAATCTCTACCTAAGCGACAATTTTCAACAGCAACAAAACTTGCCCCAAGTTCAAGTTAGGCGACGTGAAGCGATATTCCGGTATTCTCATTTTAATCCTTTTAGTAGCGGCAGCATTTGCGCCCGTGAACGTGCCTTTCACCCTCGAAAGCGTGGCGAAAGTCTTGCCCGTGCGCCAGTGGATTTTGCTGAAAGCAACCGACGGCTCGCTCTCCGCCACCCTGCACGACTACCGCTCCGGCGCAGTCACCAACGCCGAAACTTTCCACTTCGACCGGGGCGACATGGTGCAAATGAAATTCAGCGGGCAATCGGAAATGGACAGCGCCAACACTCCCTTTCTCAAAACTGGTCAAGTCGTTGCGAGCATTTCTTCTAATCGTTTGGGCGAGCAATTGACGACGTTGAAAAACCAATTAGCGGTGGAGCAGGCTAACCTCGGCGTCGTGGCGACAGGGCAGAAAAAGCAATTAATCAATCAGTTGGAGGAAGAAATCAACCTGGCGAAGGAAGATTTGAAGCTGAAAAAAAAGACCCTCGACCGGGCAAGGCAGCTTTTGGCAGACGGTCTCATCGCCCAGGTGGAACTGGAGCAAGCGGAAAATGCGCACGACGAAGCCATCATCTTGGTGAAAGTTTCCGAGCGGGCGCTGTCGGTCGGCGCAACCGGAGAAAAACAGGAGGCGGTCTCGCTGGCTACCTCAAAAATCGAATCGCTGAAACAGCAGATTGCCTTTTTGGAAGAAAAACAGAGCCGCTATCTCATCACGACGCCTTTTGACGGGAAGGTGCGCTTCGAGACCACTTTGGAAGGCGACCGGCTTTTGCTCGAAGATACTTCTGCGTCCATTTTGCTGATTCCGGTACGCTTGCGGGACAGCCGGTTCGTGCAGCCGGGGCAGGAAATTGAGTTGCAATTGGTTGACAATGAAACGGTTTTCACCGCCGCTGTCCTCGAAGTCAGCAGCCGGGTGGAGTTGCTGGGCAGGGAGCAGGTGGTGACGGTAAAAGCTTTGACGCAGCAAAAAAACCTGCCTTCGGGAATGCCCATACGCTGCCGGATTCGCTGCGGGCAGGTGCGGATTGCAGAGTTTTTGAAGCGCTCCGTGCGCTGGCAATGAGCTGGCAGAGATGTCATCTGAAAAAAATGAAATTTTTTTTCAGATGACATCTCGACGCCCTTCTTGAAACTTCATTTGAATGCTTCGATTTGAGTACAAGTACTTCTTTCCAGTCGCCAAACTCGACAAGCTGCGAGCTATAATTTCCCCTTTCATGGAAGTGGACAAACACGCCAAGGAGCACGGCGGCCAGTACACCGTGCGGAGCATTTATTTCGACACCCCTGATTTTGACTGCTATTTCGACAAAATGGCAGGAGTCAAGCGCCGCAACAAAGTGAGGCTACGAGGCTACAACGGCGACGGCGAGGCAGGCACCGTCTTTTTTGAAATCAAAAAAAAGGTGGACGAGCCGCTCTACAAAAACCGGGCGCCCACGACCTACGGCGAAGCCAAACAAATCCTGGAAGGCGAGCCGGTGGAAAACTTCATCGAACTGACTGAAAAAACGCCCCTCGCACAAGACAACGCCCGCCGTTTCATGTACCATTTGCACGCCCGGCGGATGCAGCCGGTGGTGACGGTGATTTACGAGCGGGAACCATACCAGGCAATTTTGAAAGACGTGGACAACGACCTGCGCATCACTTTTGACAAAAATCTGCGAGCGGTGGCTTACCCCGACCCGGAGGATTTGTTCGAGGAAAAATGCCCCGTTCCGGTTGACGGTCAGCATTTTATCATGGAGATAAAATTCAACCGCTACCTGCCAACCTGGGTCAAGGCAGTTGTCAATACCTTCGGATTGACCAAGGGGCCCGCTTCGAAATACGTCCTTAGCGTGGACGCTATGCATCTGGCAGGATTTAAATGGCTGAATGGTTAAATGGTTAAATGGCTGAATGGCTCTAAGTTTAAAGAACATTGACTATGGATGAAAATGGTTACTATCTGAAACTGAATGATGTGCCGCCATATAAAAGGGCTTTTCATCTTTCAAACTACGTTTGGGATGTTGTAATGAAATGGGATTGGCTTGCTAAAAAAACAATTGGCTGTCAATTTATTGATGCAAGCGATTCAGTCTCAGCAAATCTTGCTGAAGGATTTGGCAGGTACCACAAAAAGGATAAGATTCATTTTTACCGATTCAGCCAAGGGTCTGTCAAAGAATGTTTCGACTGGAATCAAAAGGCGCTTGTCAGGAAACTATTAACTCAGGAAGAATATCAACACATTCTTAAAGAACTTTTAGCCTTGCCAAAAGAAATCAACACCCTCATAAAAATCACTGACTCAAAACTTAAAATCTAAAGCAATGCCCAATGTATTTCTCCCACCTATTCTTCTAACCATCCAGCCATCTAGCCATCTAGCCATTCAGCCATTTAACCATTTAACCATTTAACCATTTAACCATTTATCTCGTGTTAGAAGAATTACAGCAAATAGACATTTTCAGACCTTCCATTTTTGATTTTGCGGCGAACCTGTTCGTAGCGTTGGGGTGCGGCATCGTCATTGCGTTGGTCTATAGATTTACCTACCGGGGAGCGAGCTACTCTTCCACTTTTGTCAATTCATTGGTCTTGTTGAGCCTCATCACGGCGGTCGTCATTTTGGTCATCGGCAACAATTTGGCGAGGGCTTTTGGCTTGGTCGGGGCGATGTCCATCATTCGTTTTCGCACGGCGGTTCGAGATGTGCAGGACATCGTTTTCATCTTTTTTGCGCTTGCCATCGGCATGGCTGCGGGTGTGGGTTTGAACTCGGTCGCCATCATCGGAACCATGTTCATTTGCTTGATTATCATTTTGTTGGATACCTCCGGCTTCGGTCGCCCTGCCCGGCTGAAACATCTTTTGCAGGTGACTTACAGCGGCTCGAAGGAGGCGGAAGCGGAGCTTCAAAAAGTGCTGAAAAAATATTGCCGCCGCATCCAATTGATGAATTTGCGGCAATTGGCAGGCAAGGAAGGGCTGGAAGCATTTTATCACCTGAGCATCCGCAGCCCGAAAAAGCACCATGAATTTGTGCAGGTTTTGCGGGAACTGAACTTCGTGAGCCAGGTGAATTTGTTTTTTGAAGAAGAAGACAATGGGACGCCGGCGGGATAATTCTTTTTGATTAAATGATTGAAGATTAAATGATTACATGATTGTTGATGGAATGGC
>CAZHLB010000074.1:0-14785 GCA_964533005.1 uncultured Saprospiraceae bacterium | reverse complement strand
CTTCGGGCAAATTCCTGGTAATCGGAAACCCCCACCGTCGTTACGTCGAAAGACGTTCCCTGCTCAGGTCCGAGGGTCATCAGAAAGGTCAGTTGGTTTTGGTAAAGTTGGGTTATGCTATCCAACCGGCTTTCGGTTAGCGCCAAGCCTTCTTTTTGGATTTCGCCGAGGGCTAAAAACTCATCTGGGAAATATTTCACTTGCATGTCCAGCCCCGCGACGGACTTCTTTTTCAACAGCCCGTTTTTTTCGTTTGCCAAAAAAGCCAGGTACGCTTGGTAACTCTTGATTTCATGGGTGCATCCGGCTAAACACACAAAGCCAAAAAGCATCAAAAGCCAGGTGAAACGCCGGCAGGGTTTTGCACCCTGCCAGCGTTTGGGGCAGCTTTCATTCATCATTGTACCGGGCATTGGAATAGTCCAGCACCGCTTTCGTAATGTCCTTTGTATCAGAGACATAAATGGCACTTTCCGTTTGGTGATTCGCAAGGATGACATCGTACCCTTGTTTTTCCGCAAACTCACGGATGTATGATTTCAACTGGTTCAGGATAGCGACGGTCATGGTTTGGTCGTCCCCTGCTGCCTGTTGGTTCGTCGCTTCCCGGCGTTCCAAATATGCCTTTTGCAATGCGCCGAGCCGGAACCGCTTTTCCCGAAGTTTGATTTTTTCCCCCTTCGCCGAGTCTCTGCGCACGTCCTCCGACAAACTGTCTAAGACGGCGGCTAAAGAATCTATTTCGGCGCTCCAGGTTTGCAATTTTGAGGCGTATTCCGAAGTAGCGTCTTTCATTCCCTGGAATTCATACACGAGCGTTTCCATCTGCACTACACCAATTTTTTGCGGTTGCCCTGTTTTGAAAAGCAAGTAAACCAGGCATCCCAGGTTTAGCAGCGTCACGATGGGCATGGCAGCTTGAAGGTGTCTGTTCATCATTACATTTTAGCGATAAACTGTCCTTTCAGAAATTCCGATCCTCCTGATGTTAGAAGGGTAATTCGAAAAGAGCAGGGTCCCTCCGGCACTCCCGAAGGGGTGACAGAGATGGATGAAGAAGCGACAACCAGGGAGTTTGAAAAAACGAGGTTGCCATTTTTATCAAAAACTTCAACTGTCAAATTGTCAATCCCTGCCGGGATACCGCTGATTTCGATGTTTTCAGCCCCAAGCGCCAGTACGAAAGGAGCGACCAGCGGGTCTCCCATGGAAACTTTTAGCTGGCTGGCGCATGAATACTCAGGCGGCGTGTCCTTCAAAATCAAGCCGCTGTTCGTATCGTCGGTTTCGTACAAATCGGGCGATAATGGGCCTTGCTCGTCGGTGGTTTCGTCTGTGAAAATTACGTCGTCGCCAATGCTGCCGTCACTTTCAATGGTGAAGGAAATACTGCCTTCGTTGGAGCCATTTCCTGCGTCTATGTCTATCTCATAATTGCCGGAAACCGGACCGGGAGCGAAGCTGTCATCGCCGCCAGTGCCGGTGGGCGTTCCCGTCCCTCCGCCGGTGGGTGTGTTGCCGCCTGGACCGCTGTTCGATATCGGATTAATGGTGATGGTAACATTTGAGCCGCCGGAGCCACCACCTCCCCCGCCGCCGGAACCGCCGCTATTTCCAAAATCATCGGTGTTAATGTAAAACCCAGCTTGGGCGAGAGAAAACTTGTCGCTGTCAAAGTCGTGGTTTCCGAGAGAGACTAAGGAAATCAAGCCTTCGGCATCGGGAAGCGGGTTGACGAGGGCAGGTGGAGTGTCGTCCCAAAATGACGTGGTCATCGTTCCGGCGGGGGTGCTTTCCCAATGGGCGAGGCTTTGAAAATTGCCGTCAAAGCTCTGGTTGAACCAGCTTCGCATTTCAAGATTCATGGCAATAGCCGGCGGGCGCACTTCATGATAAAACCCGGTATTGATGCTTTGAACATTCGGCGCCTGTGCAACGAATCCATCCGTGACAGGATTTCGATTAAGAAAACGGACGGCAAAATGAGCGGGCGTCGTCAGCAGTGTTTGACCCAAAGCCACGGGTCTGTAGCGGGGAGCACCGGTTAACGAGCCCATGGGGAAAAGGTAGGAATCGGAGCCGGTGATTTTTCTCGAAAGAATGCCTGTGCCGTCGGTGCTTACAAAACCATTGTTCCTGGAAATGGCAGCAGGCGAAGCGTTTTCGACGTAAAAGGCAAAGTCGTTCGTAGCTAATTCATTGGTCATCAGGTTGAGAACGCCGCTCCCGTGCTCATCAATTTTCAGCTCTTTCCTGCCATTCCCGTCAAGATTCAAGTCAAAAAAATGGGTGGAACTGGAGCCTCTCATTTTCTGCTGTCCGCCAAACAGCACGGAAAGTCCATCTTGCGTAAGAAATAAAGTATTATCCGCGTTGTGAATCCAATCGAGCAGTACCCTAATTTTTTCCTGATTTTCAAATTCTCCCTCCTGGATTATGCCATCCGTGTAACCTCCTTTTTCGTTGACCAGGTTGCAATAAATATTCAAGTAAGTGCCGGGATTGACATGGACGGAAGCGCCGTAATTGTTGAAGCAGCACCCAATGATAGGTTCGTTGTTACATGCATCGCCGGGATAAAGGGTAATGGAAATCTCGTCGCATATCTCGTTGTTTTCCGCTGCTCCAAAGCCATATATGTTGATGTGATAGACTCCATCATCGTTGGCAGTAAAAATGGGATTTGGACAATTGTTGCAGCTTAGATTATCGGATGGAACCCAAGCGTAGCCATACGCCCCCGAAACATGTAACTGTAGCGGCTCGCCAGGGCAGTAAGGAATTTCGCCGGAGGGTTCTGCAATCAGGTTGCAACTATCACGGTGATTTTTCTGGGCATGCGAAACAGAAAGAAAAGTAAGCATCCAACACGCAATGCAGGCTATGCTCGGAAGACGCCATCGGAGGCAAGAGAGGATAGTAGATTCGGGTTGGTGAAGTGAGTTTTGCATCGAAAACGCTGTTAAGTTAGCGCTTTCCCAAAGATGTTAGGTGTAGTCTCCCTATCCTTAAAAGTGATTTAGCGGCTAAGTTAGCCGCTTATCTGAAATAAGAACATGTTTGGAAATTTAACTTTCGGTTATTCTGAGGATTGGTCTTTGGGTTCGGTATTGTAAAAGTCGAAGAACCGTGACAGTCCGGTAAAGAGGTCGAAGCCGTTTTGGTAAGCATACAAGTAAACATGCTTATGCTTGACCGTTCGTCACAACCGTTCTACAAAAACGTTGTCTAACGCACACCCTTTGCCCGACGAGGGATGGAGGTGAGAGTGTCACCATGAGCGAAGCGAAAAGGAAAAGCAGAGAGGAATCACCCGGTCTGCACAAACGAAGTGCGGAAGATGGGTGCCGGTTGAAATCGGTGGGGTGCAACTCCCTACTCAAAGTGCCAGAAGTTTGAATAGCTTCAAATTTGCTACTTGAAAAAATAAATAAATTGCTGTACGATTACAGCAATGTCATTTATCAGTTTTGTCATCGTCCAATTCTCTCTTTTCACCTGATTCAAGTTGAGAAAGTATCGGCGGGCTTGCCAAAAGGCTCATCTGGTAAATGGCTACTTCATTCAGGCGTTGCAGCCGTTCCTCTTTGGTAAATCCAAGTTTGATGTACTCCGCATTCAGGTTCTCCAGGTTTGCCAAGACAAGCAATTGTTCAGTAGTGGCGTAGTCCCGCATGTTTCCTTTCGCTGTCGGATTTGCCAACTTCCATTCTTTTGCGGTAGCGCCAAACAAGGCAAGGTTCAAAAGGTCAGCTTCGGTAGCATAATAAAGGCTTTCCAGTTTGGTATTTTGAATCCTCGGCGGAATGAGATGTTCTTTCACGGCATCGGTGTGAATCCGGTAATTCACTTTCGTCAGCATCCGCCTCACGCTCCATTCAAGCCGCTCGGCTTCCCCTTTCTGTTCTTCTTCCTTGAGCCGTTGAAATTCCTGGATAAGATACAACTGGAATGGCGGGCTAACCCAATAACAGAATCCAAGCGCAATATCCTTGTGGGCAAAGGTGCCACCGCCATACCTGCCACGCTTGGAAATTATTCCTTTAGCATTGGTGCTTTCTATCCATTTTTCCGGGGACATGCTGAAGGCGTTGCCGCCTGCCTCGTACATAAACGCATCGAATTCGATGCGTTTAAAATCCGGGTTGTGGATAGTTTCCCAGACGCCAAGAAACTCGATAGCTCCCCTGGTGCGCATCCAGTTTTGAATGACGATGCGGGACTCCCCGAATTTTGACGCAATGTCAGTTAGGGATATGTACTCCGTGTTATTGTAGGAAGTGACGCTGATGGCAACTTCCTCGACGGTGATGGTTTTCAATTTCGCCATAATGCCTTATTTTTCAATATAAATCTGTAAAAAAACAGTTTTTGCTTTATTTGTAATTAAAAATACAGCAAAATAATGAAACCTTACCCTCTACTCTGACCATTCGCTTTCTTTTTCTCCATCAAAAGCTGGTTGTAATCCTTGTGCGGTAGGTAAAAATGATTGCAGGTCTCCACGATGCTGCCAAGCTCTTGCTTGAAATACTCAGTTGCTTCCGTTCCACCCTTGTCATTGTCAAAGAAGGTGTAAACCTTTTGGTAGCCTCCAGCTTTGAGGAAATCAGCGACGGGCTTCCGAAAGGAAACGGAGTTTAAAACCAACACATCGCACTTCATCTGCTTTTTCCCGGTGTCGGTGAGGCAACTCAGGAAGTCCATGAAGCCCTCAAAGACCATTGCCTCTCCCCTACCCGCCCCGCCCTCGATGAGGGAAAAATCCTTCTTGCCGATGGAACTTTTGAAGTACGGATTCCTGACTTCATATCCGCCCGACTTGTTTTTTATGCCTGCTGCAAAGTAGTTTTTACCCTCGGTGTTGTTGCGGAAGTGGATTTCTTCAAGGTGAGTTCTGGCTGCTGAAAGGTTTATTGCCCGCTGTTCAGTTAAGTATTTAATCAAGCTGAGGCTACTCAAAGGCTTTGCTTCTATCAATTCGAGGGTTGAATCTTTTGTCGGCAAAGTTGCCGTCGGAATAGTTCTGATAGGCTTGTAGCCCTTTGAGAATAGTCTTTCAAGGAATTCGAGAGCGCCTTTTACGTCGCAATTTTCGTGGCGCATGGCAAAATCAAGCGTGTTGCCGCCTCGCTCTCCGAAGTCGTACCACACATTTTTGACGATGTTGACGTAAAAACTCGGCTCCTTTTCATGGCGAAACGGGGAACGGTACTGAACCTCCTGCCCACCCTTGAAAGTCCTGAGCGGCTCGTACCCAAGCCGTGCCATGACGTCGGCAAGCGGAATTCTCTTTGCCTGTTGGCTGTTCATTGGCTATTGCTTCTCCTTGCGGACGAAGTGGTCACGCACCAACCCGACAATAAAGCCTTTCATCGTCTGTCCGGTTTCTTCTATCTCGACCTTCATTTTGTCATAGAGATATTGAGGAAAATCTGCCGTAATCCGCTGAATGGCTTTTTGCTTGTCCTGTCGCTGCAATTGTTCCAATGCCTTTTCCTGGGCTTCTGCCGGAATGTCTTTCTTTGGTAGGATTGGTTTCCTCTCTGTCATATTGCTTTAATTTTAAGTATTAAAACAGCATTTTGCTTTATTTTTAATCAATTTTAATGCGATTTCTGTATAGCACTCAAAATTTCATCCGTCAAAGCTTCGATTTCCTCTTTCGCTTTCCTGTCCTTGAACTCGACGACACCCTGCCCGAGCGTTGCCGTGTCCACGTAAGCAATGCGGTTCATCAACTTGGTTTGGGCAAGCTGGATTTCATATTCCTTGATGGCAGCTTCGATGTCTTTGCTGATGTTGGTGTTCGGAACGACCCGGTTCAGGACGACTAAGGCTAAGACCTTGCCGCCGCTTGCTTCTTTCAAGTTCCTGACCTGGTTAAATCGTTTCAAAAAACTCTCAAAGCCCCTGAAATCGTAAATACTTGGGAGAAGTGGAATGACTACCAGGTTGCTGGCAAGAATAGTGCGGTCGGCGAGTTCAGAGAGGTGCGGCGTTCCATCAATTATCACGAAATCGAAGCGCTTTCTCAGGTCTTCGACCTCCTTGTTCAACTGCTTTTCAGAGACTCCGTAAACGGGAACACGTTGCTGGCTTTCTTCCCGGTTGCCTGCCCACTCCATGGATGAGTGCTGGTCGAGGTCAGAATCAACGATACACACCTGATGTCCACGATGAACAAGGCTGACGGCAAGATTGGTGGCTATGGTGGTCTTCCCTACCCCACCCTTTAGATTGGTAATTGCAACAATCATAGTTTCTTTAACTCTGTTTTTCAAAATGTGCCGCCAATGTATATACCGCCAGAGTTAAAATAATGCAAAATCAAGTAAAATAAAGCGAATTATTTGTAGTGCTGTATAAATACAGCATAATTATTTAATTATGCTGTATTTTTAAATAAAAATCTGTTTTAACTATTTAGCTTTCCCATCAGCTCTCCTTTCCGGTGTTGCCAATAGTGCAACCTGTTTCGGCGATTTTTCACTACCCTTTCTCCCATTTCTTGCCGGATGGCAACACTCAGCCGGTTTTCGTAGTCTTTGATGATTCCGTCAATTCTCGATAGTGTGTAACGCTTTGGCTCGCCCGTATTGAAGTCGTAATGAAGAATCGTGTACCTGTCCTCGAAAAACCTGTCCGGTGTTGTTGCAACATGTTGCAACGCTTTTTCCGCTTCGACCTGGCTTTGGGTCTTGAAGCCTATCGGAGCCCTCACGGATGCAACAGCGCCATTGCCGCCGGTAGGGTAGGGGTCTCCCTTTGGAAATTCATGCGGCTTCGCCTCTCGCTGTTTCAAGGCTTCTAACTCACTTTTAAGCTGTTGCAACATCAAAAGCGTGTCCGGGCTTTCGACTGTTTGTTCTGTTCCTTCTTGTTGCAATGGTTCGGCTTCGACGATGAGTTTCCTGCGCTCTACAAAGGAGCGAAAATTGAAGTACCAGAGGTACGCCATGCAACACTCGAAAAGCAGTTCAAGAAGCGCCGAAATAAGAGATAGGGTAGTGGCGGTGACCTCTACATTTGCCTGGTGATTCTCCTCGACGTCGGTTTTCCGGGTGTCTTGGTTCTTTTCCCGCTCCAAAATCATCGCCTGAATGGGCGTTTTTTGCTTCGTAAGTTCTCGAATCGTGCGCTGGCTCTCCGAAGTAGTCGTCCCTTTCCATCGGGTGCTGCGGGCATTTGCAATTTGTGCTTCGATGAAATCAAGCTGCGAGTAAAGTTTGGTCAAAACGGAATCACCCTCGACCACGGGCGGCGCTGGCGCAAAGTCCCGGATGCCCTTGTCAGCCCCGAAATAGTTGGCGGCTATGGAAAGGAAAAGCACGGCAAGCGAAAATGTGACCCAACCAACGGCAATTTTCCGTTCAAAGAACCAGGTCTTGTAAACCTCGCTCGAACTCCTGCGTTTGAGTTGCTCCATAAAAAACAAGAAAATGATGGTGAGAATGTAGGCAACCCATTCCATGCCGGTTATCCATTTCACTGCCCAAAAGACGAGATAGCTTGCCGCCAATGCTGAAACCACATTGGACAGGTAGGAAAGTAACAGAATAGTGGTTTGAAATCCTTTGTACTTACGGAAGTAAGATTTGGGCTTGACTTGCTCCTCGATGTCGTGAAAAAAGCTTTCCTCGTTGAACTGCTGGAAAGCCTCATTAAAAGCATTTCTACCAAGCAGGGAAGTAAATGGATTTTGCATTGCAACGATTTTTTGCCAATCAAGAATGAAGCTGTTTTTGGATAATCGCTGTCCACAAAACAGCAATTTGCTTCAAATTGCTGCAAAAATATTTATTTATACAGCAAATTGCATTACAAATAAATATTTTTACAGCAAAATTCACCCTCCAATGAAAAACGGTAGGGGTAGGGACAAATAGGAAGGCTGTCATCGCAAAAAAAATCGAAGCCGCTGTATTTGTTTTGTTACGGTCTTTTTCTTTCAGCAAGCAAAAAGTCTCAACAACAACAAAAGCCACATTTTGAGTTAGGGAGGGGTTGTTGTTGTTTCTTGTCTTAATCTTGTTTTAATCTTGTTTTCCGGCTCGGAAAGCCCTTTAAAATCAAGGAGTTGCGAGATTAAAAGCCACGTTTTGAGTAGCAAAAGCCACATTTTGAGTAGGTATTGCCACATTTTGAGTAGCAAAAGCCACGTTTTGAGTACGCAGGCTAAATAGGATGATGTGAATAAATAATTATTGCCACATCTTGACAAAAATGTGGCTTTTGATATTTTTACGACAGTTAATAGTTAGCGATGCAAACACAAAGGAAAAAAAACAATACCGACCGATACTTAGTCAGCCAGGCGAACAACCTGGTCGAAGCTGCTTACTCGCCCGCCCTTACTGCCCGGGCGCATAAAGTCGCAAGGCTCATCATGGCGCTCATCAAACCTGACGACCACGACCTCCGGCTTTATACCGTCAAAATAGATGACCTGAAGCAATACCTCGGCTACACGGCTGGCGCAACTTGGGGCAGGTTTTACGAAGACTTAAAGGACATATCCAAGCGCCTCAACAGCGAACCTATTGAAATCAAGAGCGACAAACGGGCGCTCGTCGCCTATTTCATTTCATCCTACGTCATTGACCTGCGAGAAGGGACGGTAGTTTACGAGATTTCAAGCCAGTTGAAGCCTTACCTCATCGACCTGAAAAGCAACTTTTCCGCCTACCTGCTTTCCAACATTCCCAAACTCAGTAGCAAGTATTCTATCCGGCTCTACGAATTGCTGCACCAATACCGCAAAATCGGCAGGCGTGTTTTTGAAATCGAGGACTTGCAAAAGAAACTCGGCTCGGAATACGACAAGTACAGCCACTTCAAGTCGAGGGTGCTGGACACTGCCAAAGCCGACCTCGAAACCAATACCGACCTGGCTTTCGATTATGACGAACTCAAGGCAGGCAAGCGGGTTACCCGCATAGAGTTTTTCATCTTTCCTAACCAGCCAAAGAAGGAAGAAACCAAACAGCAGGTGCTTTCCTTCCTCGAAGAAGAAGGCAATAACCTGAATGGGCTAAAGCTCTCGGAACAGGTGATAGTTACTCTCCGGGAACTTGGCATCAACGAAAGGAACATCGAAAAGCACGTCGTTTTGGGTTTCAAAATCATCCCCGACGAGCAAACCCGCAAGGAAGCCATCCGGCGCTGTGCTGACCTTGACGCTTACTACTTAGAAAAAATCAACCTGGTGCGTGAATCCAAAGCGGCAGGGCATGGCAATCCTGCGGGCTTCTTAATCAAAGCCTTGCAGGAAGATTGGCAAAACCCCAAGGTGCAACAGGAACAACGGGCAAAAGAAGCTGCCAAAAAACGGGCTGAAAGAGAAAAGAGGATTAAGCAGTTGGAGGCGCAAAAGGAGAAACTCTCTGCTGAACATCAAAAGGCGAAGACACCGCTCTATCAGCAACTCCTACAAAACGCAACGTCGTTCGACGCCGCTTTTCAGGTAGTGATGTCAGAAGTAGGCAGTTTTATGAAAAACACTTTGCTTTCCGATTACCGTGATTTGTCTCCGATAGAGCAATACCACAAAAGTGCTTTCTTGGAGAACATGGTCAATGTCCAGTTTCAGAAACTCCACCCGGAACTGTTTGATGCTATCAATGCCCGTTATCAGGAACAAATTCAGATGATTGAAAAAGAAATAAACTCCTTGAAGAAAGCAGGGTAGGGTAGTGGCTCTTTTTTTTCAGGCAGCAAGAAGTCTTTGTGTGTGTTGTAAATGCCACATTTTGAGTTTTACAGGCAATTATATTCATTTTTAAAAATCAAGGTCGCAAGCATCTGAAAATCAGCGCCTTAGAATGGAGTAAAATGCAAAAATTCAAACAAAAGCCACATTTTGAGTATGGTTTATCTTTGTGCGTACCCATACTGAAAGCGATGGAATATTCAAGAAAGAACGTAAAAGCCACATTTTGAGTTTTTGACCGATTTTGAGAAACAGTCCATTAAGTAACCTCATTAAAGGTTGATAATCAATTATTTAACTACTTAAAAAACAAAGCTTAATGAGCAATTGCCACATTTTGAGTAAGAAAAACCAAGAATTACATAGGCTTAGGGATAGAAGTGAGCCGACTATCAGTGAGGAATCCGCAGGATTGAAACGCAGTGAAAATCACGAATAGCCCGCCCGCAAGGAAAAGCCCAAAAGCAGAACTCAATCAAAGCCTGAACAATCACAATTTTAATTCGGTGAATTCTCACCGAATTAGAGTTGAGATAACATATCGAAGCTCATTTGAAAAGCTAATGGCTTTTTTTAATTACCTTTCTATTGTCCAAATTAGTTACACTTAATACTCAAATTATTTCCACAAAAATTAAATCCCACCAAATTCTGCTTCTTTAAATCTATTTGTTTCAAATTGCCGCATTATTGAGAAAATTTTAAACAAAAATGTTTCAAAATGCGGTCTTGCATCTCGACCTCGACGCCTTTTTTGCCTCGGTCGAAGTTTTGAAAAACAGCGCCTTGAAGGGAAAGCCACTCATCGTTGGCGGGACGAGCGACCGGGGCGTGGTGGCTTCTTGCAGCTACGAAGCCCGGCGCTTCGGCGTACGCTCGGCGATGCCGGTGCGCATGGCGCTCAAACTTTGTCCCGATGCCATTGTGCTGCGGGGCGACCATGACGAGTACAGCCGTCACTCGAAACTCATTACGGACATCATTGATGCAGAAGCGCCAATCTTTGAAAAAGCCTCGATTGATGAATTTTACCTGGACTTGTCCGGCATGGACAAATATGTGGGCTGCTGGAAATGGTCGAATGAACTGCGGGCGAAGATTGTCAAAGAGGCAGGCTTACCTATTTCGTTGGCGCTGGCGGTGAACAAACTCGTGTCGAAGGTGGGAACGGGCGAAGCAAAGCCAAACGGAACGAAGCTCGTCGAAACCGGTATGGAAAAAGCCTTTCTCTCGCCGCTTTCCGTTGGCAAAATCCCCTCGGTCGGTCGGGAAACTTTTCAAAAACTGAGCATGATGGGCGTCCGCCAAGTGGGGACGCTGGCGCAAATACCGCCGAAGCTGCTGGAAAGAGAATTTGGCAAGCACGGCATTTCACTTTGGAAGAAAGCCAATGGTATTGACCATTCGCCGATTGTGCCGTACCACGACCGGCAAAGCATCTCCACCGAGCGCACTTTTCAGACGGACACGATAGACGTGCAATTTTTGAAAGACCAATTGACCGACATGGTTTCCCGTTTGGCTTTCGACCTGCGGAACCAAAAAAAGCTAACCTCTTGCGTGACCGTCAAAATCCGATACACTGATTTCAATACTTATTCGCAGCAAAAAAGCATCTCCTACACTGCGCACGACGGGGCGCTGCTCGCCCAAGCGAAGGAACTGTTTGAAAAACTCTATCAGCGCCGCCAATTGGTTCGGCTGATTGGGGTGAAGTTCTCCAACCTGGTGCATGGCAATCATCAAATCAACCTCTTTGAGGATACGGGCGAACAAGTGCGCCTGCTCGAGCAATTAGACCGCATCCGCAAGCGGTTCGGAGAACGAGCTATTATGAAAGCGACCGCTCTTTAAAATTTCCAGTCTCGCACACTCGCCAAAACTTGCTTCGCCCAGAACGTACAGGCAAACTCAATTTAACCATTTAAGCGAAGCAAAAACCGTGTATTTAAACTGTCATACTTACTTCAGTTTGCGCTACGGCACACTGTCGCCGGAGCAACTTGTGCAGGCGGCAAAAAAGCGGGGCGTCCAGGCATTGGCGCTCACCGACATCAATAATACTTCCTGCGCCGGTGAGTTCGTGCGGCGCTGCCGGAAGGAAGGTATTAAGCCTTTGCTCGGCATTGATTTTCGGAAAGACGGGCAGCGGCTTTATGTTGGCATAGCCCGGAACAGGGAAGGTTTTTGCGAATTGAATCAATTCCTAAGCGATTATTCACTCCATGAAAAACCGTTGCCCGAAGTTCCGCCGCCGCTACCGAACTGCTATATCATTTATCCCAAGCTGATAAAACCGATTGTGCTTTTCAAGGAAAATGAATTTCTCGGAGTCCGCCCGGAACACCTGTACCGGATTTTTTCATCAGAAGTGCGGAACTTCACGCATAAGCTCGTCGCACTAAACCCGGCGACTTTCCTCGATGAAGAAGGCTGGCAACTTCACCGCCTGCTCCGGGCAATAGACCGAAACACGCTCATCACCAAACTCGAAGCTGCGGACACGGCAAAACCAACCGAGTTTTTTCATTATCCCGACTTTTTAGAAAAGGCGTATGCGCTTTATCCAAAAATCATTGAAAACACCCGCCGCCTCATGGATGCCTGCGAAGCCGGTTTCGAGGAAGGATTGCAAGTCAACCGGCAAACCTTCACCGGCAGTAAGGAAGGGGATTTCAAGTTGCTGGAAAAACTGGCGCTTGTCGGTTGCAAGCGCCGGTATGGAGAAAACAACCGGGCAGCTTTGGAGCGAATGCAAAAGGAGTTGAAGGTGATTAAGGAATTAGATTTCTGCCCTTACTTTTTAATCACCTGGGACATCGTGCGCTATGCCGGAAGTGTCGGCTATCACCACATCGGCAGGGGCAGCGGCGCTAATTCCATAGTGGCGTACTGTATCGGCATCACCGACGTCGAGCCGCTCGAACTGGACTTGTATTTCGAGCGCTTCATCAACCCGCACCGCTCGTCGCCGCCTGATTTCGACATTGATTTTTCTTGGGATGAAAGAGACGACGTGACCGATTACATTTTCAAACGCTACGGTAGGGAACATACGGCGCTGCTTGCCACCTACAGCACTTTCCAGTTTAATGCCGCCGTGCGGGAATTAGGCAAGTGCTTCGGATTGCCAAAGGAGGAAATTGACAGTTTTGCCGACGAAGTGCTGCGGGCGACTGGAACGGAAGACGTACAGTATTGGAAAATAGACCGTCCGAAATTTGAGGATGTCATCGCCCGGCAGGGTAGGGGACTAAACGGACAAAGTTCCGATGTGCCTGGCGGGGAAATCAAAGCCCAAATTCTCAAATATGCCCGCCTGTTGCACGACTTTCCCAACCACCTTTCCATTCACGCTGGCGGCGTTGTGATTTCCGAAAAACCGATTTTTTATCACACCTCCTTGCAGTTAATGCCGAAGGGCTTTCCCATCAGTCACTTTGATATGTACCATGCGGAGGATTTCGGCTTCCACAAATTCGACGTGTTGAGTCAGCGGGGATTGGGGCATATCAAAGACGCCGTTGATTTGGTGAAAACCAACCAGGGCAGGGCAGTGGACATTCACGAAGTCGAGCGCATCAAAGCAGATGAAAAAGTACAGACGCAATTGCAATCAGGGCAATGTCTCGGCTGCTTTTACATCGAAAGTCCTGCCATGCGAGGGCTGTTGCACAAGCTACGCTGCAAAAGCTATGTCCACCTGGTTGCTGCCAGTTCCATTATCCGCCCCGGCGTGGCAAAGTCGGGCATGATGAAAGAGTACATCCGGCGCTTCCACCAACCGCACGGTTTTGAGTATTTGCACCCAGTGTTCAAAGAACACCTGGAAGAAACTTTCGGGGTGATGGTTTTCCAGGAAGATGTTATGAAAATCGTCCATCACTTTGCCGGGCTTGACCTCGATGAAAGTGACGTGCTGCGGCGCATGATGACAGGCAAAAAGCGGGACAGTGAAAAATTTCGCTGCCTGAAAGAAAAATACTTCCTCAATTGCCGGGAACGGGGCTACCCGGAAGCATTGACAAACGAGGTTTGGCGGCAAATTGAAAGTTTCGCCGGTTATTCCTTTTGCAAGGCGCATTCAGCTTCTTATGCCGTGGAAAGTTTTCAAAGCCTGTACCTGAAAGCCTATTATCCGTTGGAATTTATGGTTGCCGTCATCAACAACTTCGGCGGCTTTTACCACACCGAATACTACTTCCATGAAGCAAGAATGGCAGGCGCAACCATTCACGTTCCCTGCGTGAATAAAAGCCAGTACCTCACCTCGATACAAGGGACGGACATTTACACCGGCTTCATTCACCTGAACCAAATGGAACGCTCGACCGGCAGCAAAATCATAGCGGAACGCAAGCGGGGCGGCGCTTTTCGCAGTCTTGCCGATTTTACAAGCCGGGTGGACATTTCCTCCAGCCAACTCGACCTCCTCATCCGCATCGGCGCCCTTCGATTCACCGGCTTAAACAAGTGTCAACTGATGTGGGAAAAGAACGCTGTGTTTAACCCGAAACAAAAGCACGAGGCATCGGGCTTGCTGTTTACCGATGAACACGAAACTTTCGAGTTACCGGCACTGGAAGAAGGGCAGTTTGACCAAGCCTTCGATGAAATCGAGCTGCTCGGTTTTCCGCTTTGCTCTCCCTTCGAGCTGCTCGAAGAAAACCGGGGTTACTCCGGCGCTTATGCGGATGAACTGAAAAGCCGGGTCGGGTTGGTCATCGTCATCGAAGGTTACTACGTCTGCCGGAAAGACGTGCGGACGGTGAAAGGCGAATTGATGCACTTTGGAACCTGGCTTGACCGGGAAGGAAAGTTCTTCGATACGGTTCACTTTCCGAATTTCGCCAAGATGTCGCCGTTTCGAGGGAAAGGGATTTATCGAATTGAGGGTAGGGTGGGGCAGGAGTATGGGTTTCCTTCTATTGAGGTGATGAAGATGGAGCGGTTGGCGTGGAAGAAGGATGGGCGATATTAGATTCCATAGTAAAAATATTATTGAAGAATCTGACTGATACACTACCCTACAACAGAAAATCAAACATCATAAAGTATTGAAAACCAATTAAG
>CAZHLB010000073.1:0-14911 GCA_964533005.1 uncultured Saprospiraceae bacterium | reverse complement strand
AAAGCTGACAGGTGGTTTTTGGATGTTGCCGTTGAAAAATTGAAAATTTTTCAACGGCATCATCCAAAAACCATCTGTCAGCTTTGGGCTCTAATTTTATTATTCCGCCCCGTTCACGATGGCTAATTTATTGTCGCCACTGACGGCGAGCCGGGAAATGCTGGTGATTCCAACTTTCCTCAAATCAGCCACTTCCATCCATTTCTGGTCTTGCTTGGGGTGAAATTTATACAGGCGGCTGCCCTTGCCCATGAGGATAGTTCCGTCTTTCAGAATGGCAAAATCCTCGCTGCCGGACACCGTTTCCACGATTTCTTCAATTGCCAAAGTGGCTTTGTCCATTGCTTTCACCATCCATTTATCGGGCGTGACTTTGTGAACAAACACCAGCCTGCCGCTGGGCGACATCTGAAAACACCGTCCGATGTTGGGCGCAAGGTGGCGGGTGCTTTCGTCCTGGGTACTACCGATGGACATGTAATTCACGTCCGCCACGTTGAACAAAGCAACCCTTGCCCGGTCGAGCCAATAGTAGTAGCCGATGCCTCTCAGGTATTTGAAAACAGGTTTGCCCTTGTCTTTTCGGTCGAGCGGGTACTGCCAAAGGCGTTGCGAACGCTCTGCATCCGTCTCCACCCGGACGACGGAGAAGAACAAATTTTCCGGGGTGACCATTGGCGAGTATTCCGATTCCGGAGTGCGGGTCATGCGAAGACGGGTGTTTTTTTGCAGGTCGAGCAAGTAGATGTCGGTTTGGTTTTCCCCTTTCAATGCTGCGGAAAACAGCAGCTCGGTATTGCTGATGAAGGCAGGTTGGTTGTTGTAACCTCCAAGATTGAAAGCTGTCAAATGCCTCGGAGAACGGAATACGTAGAGCGATTCCTGCTTCTCTATTTGGAGCAAATAGATGTTCGTGGTCGGGAGGTTTTGCGCAAAGCAAAAACAGGAAAAAAGGACGTAGCTGAGGGTAGAAAGGAATTGTCTCATGTTGGAAAATTTTGTTGATGATGGGCAAAGTAAGACAGTTTCAAGTCAAAAGTAAAAAGGCGAATGGCGAAAGTCTTGCACGCTTCTACTTTTGGCTTTTGAATTAGGATGTTCAAGATTTTCAAGGATTTTAAGGATTGGGACGCAACGTCCCAATCCTTAAAATCCTTGAAAATCCTGAACATCCTAATTCAAAATTAAGCCATGAAATTTTCACTCGCTATCTGCACCTTTTTACTGGCATCCAGCCTTGTTTTCTCTCAGCCCGGCGTCCAACTCGTCAATTTCGCCACCGGCTTCGACCGCCCGCTCGACATTGTTCACTGCGGCGACGAGCGCCTTTTTATCGTCGAACAAGACGGCGTGATTTGGATTTTGGATGAAACCGGAACTCGCCTTCCCGACCCTTTTCTCGACATCAAATCCATCGTCGGTTCGGTGCAAAATGAGCAAGGTTTGCTGGGGCTTGCCTTTCATCCTGATTATGCAAACAATGGCTATTTCTTCGTGAATTACACGGACAATGGCGAAGACACACATATCGCCCGCTTTTCTGTCTCTACTGCCGACCCGAACAAAGCCGACCCTGCCAGTGAAAAACTCATCCTCTTTGCCGAGCAACCTTTCTGGAATCACAATGGCGGCTGTTTAAAATTCGGGCCCGACGGCAATCTCTACATTGGCTTGGGCGACGGCGGCTCCGGCGGCGACCCGCAAGGCAACGGTCAAAAACGCACCACTTTCCTCGGAAAAATGCTCCGCATCAACGTGGACAGTTCCGACACGTACACCGTTCCTGATGACAATCCTTTTGTAAATCAATCGAATACGCTGCCCGAAATCTGGGCGCTCGGTATGCGCAATCCCTGGCGTTTCAGCTTCGACCGGGTGACTGGCGACCTTTGGATTGGTGACGTTGGGCAGGATTCGTGGGAGGAAATTGACTTTCAACCTGCCAACAGTGCAGGCGGCGAAAACTATGGATGGCGCTGCTACGAAGGCAATCATAACTTCAATACGACTAATTGCCAACCGCAAAACACGATGACTTTCCCGGTGGCGGAATATCAAAACTCCAACAGCATGGGCTGCTCGGTGACCGGCGGATTCGTCTATCGGGGCTGCGAGTTTCCGGCTCTGTACGGTCGGTATCTTTTCACGGATTATTGCACCGGGCGCATTTGGGCAACCACGCCAGACAGTAGCGGCGGCTGGGAAACGGAGCAACTGGCTGACTTGAACAACAACCAGTTTGTTTCTTTTGGCGAAAACAAGGATGGGGAGTTGTTTTTGGCTGGGTTGGGGAATGGCATTATTTATCGGGTGACTTCGAATTCGGATTGGTTTACCACCGAACCGTCTTGCCTCGACACTGCTACTGGCAGTGTGAATTTCACCTTTCCCGAAGCCGACCAAACTTTGCAGTTTCTCTGGGATGATGGCTCGACCCAAGGCTCCCGAAGTGACTTGTCAGAAGGCGAACATAAAGTGACAATCACCTTTGGCTACGGATGTTCCCGCACCGACTCTTTTTGGATTGACCCAATCATTTTGGCTGACCCCGTTTGGGTTTCATTTATTGATGACAGCATTCTCATCGCTACAACTGACTATGATTCCTATCAATGGCTATTAAATGGTACGCCAATTCCAGGTGCAACAAGCGATACTTACTTGCCCAATGTGAGCGGGAACTACAGCGTAAAAGTGCATTGGGAATGCGGTGACCTGATTTCGAATGTGGTGAACGTAGAAATTTCGGATGCGCCTGAAATTTTGGGTTTGTCTGAAATTCAGCTTTCGCCAAATCCCTTCGGCGATGCCATTAATTTGAAACTTGCCGCTCCTTCTTCCAAAGCCGTGACCATCCGCCTCACCGACGCAGCAGGCAAGCAGTTTTTTGAAGAAAAAATCACCGTCTCCGGCATCCTCGAAAAAAGCCTCGACTTGCGCCACCTGCCAGGCGGAGTTTTTTGGCTGACGCTGAAAACGGACGGTGGCGAGTGGTCGGAACGAATCGTCAAAAAATAAATCATGCAGAAGCAGAGCATTCCCTTGATTTTCAACAAGTACGACACTTGGAACGAGCTTCCCGCCGAAGATTTATCCTTGCTTCAAGCTGCAAAAAAGGCGCTGGAAACTTCCTACTCGCCCTACTCCAAATTCAAAGTTGGTGCAGCCGCCAGGCTCAAAAACGATGAAATTGTCAGTGGGAGCAACATGGAAAATGCCGCTTATCCGCTTTGCATTTGTGCGGAACAGGCAGTGCTGGCGGCAGCTTCGAGCAAGTTTCCCGGCGTACCGGTGGTTGCGATTGCGGTGACAGTGAAAAATTCCAGCCAGATGATTGCCGAGCCAGCCGCTCCGTGCGGCGCTTGCAGGCAGGTGATTTGTGAAACGGAGCAACGTTACCGGGAGAAAATCAAGGTGATTGTGGCAGGCGAGGAAGGAGCAGTTTATGTTTTTGAAAGCGGGAAAAGCTTGCTGCCTTTGGCTTTCGATGGGAGTTTTTTGTAGCTCACCTTTCCGAAAGTTTCAAACTTTCGGAAAGGTTGGCTCCAAATGAAAAGCCTCGGAAAATCACATTTTCCGAGGCTTTTTTATTGCCAATTCAATTATACCTGCCGCCCACTTCATCCTCATCATCCTCATCTTCACGCAACATTCCGGCAAGTGAATCCCGGAAAACCAGGGTGGCTTCCACCAGGTCTTTGTTGATGACGTTGAACTCCGCCAACCCGTGCAGCACCAATTCCATGAAAGCATAGCGGTCAGCTTCCGGCAGTTCTTTCTGACCTTCGACGAAGCGGCGCAGCCCGGCGACTTTGTCCAATTCCTTGCGATAGTCAGCTTCGGTGGCGTCGTTGAAAAAATCAACGCTGTTGCCACCGGCGAACCAGGCTTTGATGATGCCGTACGGGTCACGGTCTTCTCCCCGTTTCGGCGGTTGGTCGGGGTTGGGAAAATGTTCGAGGAAAAGGTCTTTGATGGCTTCGCCAATCAGGCTCAAAGCGACGGCGTAGGGGCCCTCTTGCTCGCCTTCGTAAACCAGTTCCACCTTGCCGGTGATGGCTGGCACGACGCCCCAAAAATCTACGATGCGAGCAGTGGCGGTATCTTCCTCATTCACCAACATCCGCCGCTCGGCAGTGCTGACCAAATTTTCGTAGCCCGAAATGCTTAACCTGGCGGAGACGCCGCTTTTTTCATCCACCAACTCGCTTTCCCTCGCCACAAAAGCTACCTGCTCGAGCAAAATCTCCAGCATTTCCGGCACTCGGATGGTCTTTTTTTGCTCCGCCGCAATCTTCGCCTCCTGCTGCGTGATGCGCCTGGCGACCTCGATGCTGCGGGGATAGTGCGTCAAAATTTGGCTCTCGATTCGGTCTTTCAGCGGCGTGATGATGCTGCCCCGGTTGGTGTAATCTTCCGGGTTTGCGGTGAAAAGGAACTGAATATCGAGCGGCAGGCGAAGCTTGAAACCCCGGATTTGCATGTCGCCTTCCTGCAAAATATTGAACAGCGACACCTGAATTCTCGCCTGCAAATCCGGCAGTTCATTGATGACGAAAATGCTCCGGTGCGAGCGGGGAATCAAGCCAAAATGAATCACCCGCTCGTCGGCGTAAGGCAATTTCAGCGCAGCGGCTTTGATGGGGTCAACGTCGCCCACGAGGTCGGCGATGCTGACGTCGGGGGTGGCGAGTTTTTCCACGTAGCGTTCGTTGCGGTGCAGCCATTCGATGGGGGTAGCATCGCCTTTTTCGGCGACCAGGTCACGAGCAAAGCGGGAGATGGGATGCAGCGGGTCGTCGTTCAGTTCGCTGCCTGCGACGATGGGCACGTATTCGTCCAAAAGGTTGACGAGCAGGCGGGCAATGCGAGTTTTCGCCTGTCCCCGCAAGCCGAGCAGCACGATGTTGTGCCTCGACAAAACTGCCCGCTCGATGTCTGGCAGCACCGTGTCCTCGAAGCCATAAATGCCCTCGAAAACGGGCTGCTTGTTGCGGAGTTTAGCGATGAGATTTTCCCGAAGCTCGTCTTTGATGGTTCGGGGTCGGTAGCCGGCGGCTTTCAGCTCGCCCAATGTTTTTGCTTGTTGCATGAAATGCAGGGTTGATTTTTAATGAATGGCAAAAGTGCAAACTTCGCTGGAAACAGGGGTTGGAGGGTTTTGTTTTTACACCTCGACCTCAAAATGCAAGAGGCTCGCCAACGGATGGGCGAGCCTCTCAAACGGTAAATTGCGCTATCTGAACAGTATTAAATAGCCTCACTAAAGCTGCGATTCACTTTTCTTCCGCCACAATTCCTCCAAAATTAACCGGGCATGCCTCAATCACAGCCTCTAAAATGCCGCCCAACTCAACGGTAAAATCTTGTTCGAGCAAAATGCTCGTGTCCGATTTGAAAATGACGATGCTTCCGCTGGCAATAGTTGCTGCGCCGGAAGTCAATTCGCCTTCCGACCAGTACGTGCCGGAAGGAATGGTCAGGTTTTCCAAAGTCAGGTTGGGAATGCAAATGCGGGTAGTGAAACTTTCCTCCGAGCAACCCGAAGCATCGCCAGTGCCATTGTACGGTGTGATTTTCACGTAAATAATAACGCCGTAGGGAAAGTCGCCGGGCGGGTCGTAAGTCGTGACGTTGCCAGCGTCGAAGTTGTTCAAGATGTCAGTCCCGCCGCTGGTTGTGCCCACGTTCAAACGATACCCGGTCGGGCTGCCGGTTGCCGCTGCCCAGTTCAAAGCGGAAGTCACTGCCACGTTGGTTGCGCCGTTTGCCGGGCTGGTCAGATTGGTGCAGGCAGGCGGTGCGATTTGTGTAGTGAAACTTTCCTCCGGGCAGCCCGAAGCGTCGCCGGTGGCATTGTACGGCGTGATTTTCACGAAAATCTGCGTGGCAAAAGGGAAGTCGCCGGGCGGGTTGTAGCTCGTGACGTTGCCTGCGTCGAAGTTGTTCAGAATGTCAGTCCCGCTGCTGGTTGTGCCAACATTTAAACGATAGCCGGTCGGACTGCCGGCCGCCGCCGCCCAGATCAATGCGGAAGTCACCGCCACGTTGGTTGCACCGTTTGCCGGGCTGGTCAAGTTGGTGCAGGCAGGCGGAGGAGCTTGTTCGGTCGTGAAACTTGTTTCCGTGCAGGCAAGCGCATCGCCGTTCCCGTTGTACGGCGTGACGGTGACGTAAATGGTGGAATTGTAAGGGAAATCGCCGGGTGGATTGAAGGTGATGGCATTGCCTGCGTCAAAATTGTCCAGGATGTCAGTGCCGCCGGGTGTCGTTCCGACGTCGAGGCGGTAGCCCTCAACGGCAGGGTCGCCGGTTGCCGCCAACCAGGTCAGGGCATCGGTGACGGGCACGTTGGTTGAGCCGTTGGTTGGGCTGGACAGACTGGAACAATCGGGAAGAAAAATATTGATGGAATATTCCTCGACTTCACCTTCGGGAAGACTCGTGCCACATACCTGGGAAAACTTGATGGGAACGTTCCTATCCAAGGTAAAAACTCTCATCCTGGCAGTGCCAATGGCAGCGCTTGCTGGCACAGTTACCGTACTTGAAAGGGAAGACCCACGAGGCGCCCAGCCCAAATTGAAAAACTCATCCTCACTAAAAAACTGGTCTTGGTTGAAGTCAAATAAAACGGCAAAGTATTGCCCGTTTATTCCATTGGCGCCTCTCAAGGTAATTGGATAGGTCGTTCCTTTTTCTAAGTTGGTGCTAATGGCTGTATAGTTCGAGTAATTATTTGACCCGGGATTGGCGCAGCCGGTATTTTGATTGTCAATGGTGTGGAAGATGACCGACTCGATACGAGCACGAAAGCTACTACTGCAATTGAGTTGAAAAGTGGGCAGGCAAGTGATGGCAAGCGGGCTAAAACTGGTCACAAAACTTTCCTCCGGACAACCGGCAGTAGCAGTCGCATTGTAGGGCCTGATGGTTACAAAAATGTTGGAGCCTGCCGTAAAATCCCCCGGCGGGTTGTACGTAGTGACGTTGCCCACGTCAAAGTTGTTCAAGATTTGTGTGCCACCTGTCGTCGTGCCAACGTCCAGCCGGTAGCCTGTCACTGCCGGAATTGACATAGCTGGCTCCCAAGTCAAAGCCGACGTGAGGGGCACATTGGTGGAGGCGTGGAGCGGGGTGAGCAAGCTGGTGCAACTTGGCACGTAAAAAATAACCGAATAATCTTCCACCTCCCCATGGTCGAAAGTATTGCAAATCAGGGCTTGTGTAAGCGGGTCGGTACCTGAGCGGCTCAGGATTCGCAAAGTGGTAGTGCCGGTGGCAATGGAGGCTGGTACGACAATATCGCCGGAAACGGAAGCCCCCGCGTTGGCGTAGCCGATGGCAAAAAACTCGCCTGCGTCATCGAAATCCAGGTCAAGGTTGAAATCAATCATGGCGGCGAAGTACATGCCGTTGCTGCCGTCCGCTGTTAGGGTGATTGGATAAGTGGTATTGGCTGCCAGGTGTGTGCCGAGGTTGGTGTAGTCGGTGAAATTGTGCTCGCCGGGGAAACCGCAGCCGCTGCTTGTATTGATAATATCTTCAAAGACAACCCCATCCGTGAAGTAGCCATTTGTACATTCAAAGTTGAAGGCGGGCAGGCAATAATCGGACAACGAAAGTTCGGATTCCCAAGCGCCTCTGCCGTAAGTTCCCACCTGGATTTTCCCGGCGCCGGTGTTGATTTCCACCTCCTCGACGACAACGTTTGGGAAACCCGTGTTGCACGCAGTCCAATTCAAGTCATTGCCATCTTTGGTGAACAAGCCTCCGTCCAAGCCCAGGAAAAGCCGGTCGTTGGTGTTGGGCTGAATAGCGACGCAGTTGCCTGGCAGGTTGGGCAGGTTTTCGGAAATGTTTTTCCAGGTCAAGCCGCCGTCGGTGCTTTGCAAAATCATGTTTCTGAGTGGGAAAGCACCTCCAACAGAGTTCGTAATCCAAATCCGGTCAGGGTTTTCCGGGTCAATGGCGATGTCCGTGATTTTATTAACGGAAGGCAGGTTAGGCGTTCTATTTACCCAGGTATCGCCGCCATTGGAAGTGCGGAACAATTCCATGCCTTTGGAAATGTAGATGACGTTCGTATTGGAGGGGGAAACCTCCAGTTCTTCCGTGTCCAGAATATAACCCACCGTGTCGCTGCTCCAGGTCATGCCGCCGTTTGTGGATTTGTAAAATTGCTCGAACCCGACGTAAATGGTATTCGGGTCATTGGGGTCTAAAGCGTAGGGAGTAACCCAGTAGGCATCCTCGTCAAAGAAGTCGGCAGGCTCGATGATGGTGTTGAAAGACAAGCCGCCGTCGGTTGATTTTTGGATGACGCCGTCCTGAATCGAACCATACATGATATTGGAATTAGTGGGGTCAATGGCGCATTTCATGCCGTCCGCTCCAATCACGTGCGTCCAGGTTGGGCTGCCATTGTAGATGTTGGTGCCGTTGTCTTGCGAGCCGCCAATGAGTAAACCTGCCGATTGCGGTGTGCCGCCGATATCGTAAAACTGAGTGATGGTGATTCCAGGCGAAAGGTTTGTCCACTCGTCTCCGTTGTTTTCACTTTTGTAAATCCCCCCGTCCGTGCCTGCGTAAAGGCGGTTGCCAAAAAAAGCCAAATCATGGATGTCTGCATGGACGTAGCCATATGGATTGGGATATTCCCACTGGGTGATGATGCTAAAACTCGAACCGCCGTTGGTTGATTTCCAAATGTTGATGCCGCCGATATAAACCTCGTTGGCGTCAGCCGGATTGACGGCAATCGCCATGTCGTACATACTTTGACCGAGGTTGTCGCTGCCGGTGCTGGAATAGCCGAACATGTTGGGCGAGTTAGTGCCGACGGTGAAATTAAGCCCGGCATCGGTGGAGCGATAAATGCCCTCGAAGGTATGGTCGCTTTCCTTTCCGCCCACGACGTACACCCAATCCGGCTCATCCGGCGACACGGCAATTTTGAAACGATTGATGGCAGAAGATGCAGGCAAACCGGAAGTGATTTGGGTAAAAGTAGCGCCGCCGTCGGTGGAGCGGTAAAACTTGTCGGTGCACAGATAAATGATATCCGGGTTAGCAGGATGAAACTCGATATCCCAAGCCGATGAAATGGAGGCTGCGATAGACCAGTTTGCACCAGCATCGGTAGTTCTCATCAGGTATCCGGGAACGCTTGCGAAAAGAGTATTCGGGTTGGTGGGATGCATTATCAACTTACGTATTGGGCAACCCCCGTAGTAAATATTACAAGTCAAGCCCGTTGTGCTCCAGGTTGCGCCGCCATTCGTGCTTTTAAGCACCCCGGCGCCATAGGTGTCGCTGCCGTCGCCGTCGCCGGTGGCGATATAAATAATATTGGTGTTGGTAGGGTCAATAGCGATGCCATTGACGCCCAATACGGCTTGGTTGTCGGTCAGTACCGTCCAGGTTCCCCCGTTGTTGGTGCTTTTCCATAAGCCACCGGAGGCTGCGCCTGCGTAAATGGTGTTTGCGTCCACCGGGTCTTGCACGATGACGTTGATTCTGCCATTTCCACCATTCCACCCCGCTCCGTCTACCCAATTAGAGGGGCCCAGCGGCGTCCAGGTCATGCCGGTGGCGGCACGACTGCTCTTGTTTTCTCCTCCATTGGTGGCATTGAAATTTTCCATTTCCTGCCAAACCCGTGTGGGGTCTGGGAATTCCCCGGTAGGGGAAACCCGCCGCTCCATGAACCATTCCCACCGCTTAAATTGCTTGTAGCCCTTGCCTCTTTCGTAGGGCTTGCCTTCCCATTCTTTGTAAAATGAATCCCGAACCGTGAAGAAATTGGTAGCGGTATCTGCAATTAGCATCCACTTCTGGCTAAAAAGGAAGTGGCTGAAGCAGAATGGGAAAGCGAGAAAAAGGATAATTTTTTTCAAAAGGAAAGGACAGGGGGGGGTAGTACGATGTGGCAATTTTTCATGCGAAAGTATAGATGGAAATTGCCCGGATGGGTGAATAGTGCCGTTCATTTTCAATGAATTAAGTAATGAAATAATGAAGGGTGGAAAAAGCAAAATGCTTGTGGCGAAAGTAGCAGGATTCATTGTTGAGCAAATAAAACCTGCGGTGATTTTTGTTACAGCGAGCTATTGGGCAAAACCTTGCTGAACCTCCGAAACCATCTAAAACAACTGGTACATTTTATTTCAGACATATCACAAACCTTGGAGCCGAAAAAAAGAAGGGGCAGTGGAAAGTTTTCCACCGCCCCTTCTTTTTTTCGGCTTCGAGGTTTTCAACGAAAGCTCCAATCCCACTTGTCCAAATTCAAAACCCCCAGTTTCATCAGGTCAATGCAATTCCGAATATCCTCCTTGTGCGCCATTTCGATGCTCGAATGGATGTGCCGGGTCGGGATGGAAATAGCGCCTGCGATGGAGCCGTGCTTCCCGTAGCGTTGGATGCCCATAGCATCCGTGCCACCTGCGGGCAGAATTTCCGGTTGCCATTTGATGCTGTTTTTATTCGCCAAATCTTTCAGGTAACTCACCATCCGGTAATCGCTGATGACCGAGCCATCGAGGATTTTGATGGCAGCGCCATTTCCGAGGCTGCTGACCCGCTCGTGCGGCTGGGCGGAAGGCGTATCAAATGCAATAGTCGTGTCGAGGGCGATGCCAAACTCAGGGTCAATGCGATGGGCGGAATTGATGGCGCCCCGAATGCCGACCTCCTCCTGCACCGTGAAAACGGCGTACAAATCGTAGGGCAATTCCTGACCCTGCAATTCCTTCAAAACCTCAATCAGGATGAAAACGGAGACCCGGTTGTCAATGCTTTTACCATTGACGCAGTCGCCGATTTCGATGAGTTCCCGCTCACGTGTGATGGGGTCGCCAACGGAAACGAGCTTTTCCACCTCCGCTTTTTTCATGCCCAGGTCAACGAAATAATCCTCGATAGGCACGGGCTTTCCACGCTCCTCCTGTTTCATAATGTGAATAGGTTTTGTGCCCAAAACGCCCACGAGGTCACGCCTGCCATGCACGATAACTCGTTGAGCCGTAAGGGTTTTTGCATCGAAACCGCCGAGCGGGTGAATGCGCAGAAAGCCGTCGTCGTCAATGTGCGTGGTGATAAAACTGATTTCGTCGAGGTGGGCGGCGACCATGACCCGGCGGTTTTCCCTGCCTTTTTTCAGGGCAATGACGTTGCCCATGTTGTCAATGGTGATGTCGTCGGCGAGGTCTTTTATTTCTTCCAAAACAAGGGCACGGATTCGTTGCTCGAAGCCCGGTGCGCCTGGGGTTTCACTAATTCTTTTGAGAAGGGGAACGTTTATCATTGAAATTAGAAGTTGGGGGCAGTCAAGACCAGTTAGCACTTCAAGTGCTAACTGGTCTGTCGCCAAGTCTGAAGGTTAGGAAGTTTGCTCTTTCAATTTTCGGGCGGGCGAAAATAGGGTAGGCTGACCAAGTTTTTTCCCTGGCGGCACGGGCGCAGGTGAAACTTCTACTTTTGGCGGGCAAAAAGATGACATCTCGAAAATGGCTGACCCCGGCAGAAAAAATTGAAAATTTTTTCTGCCGGGGTCAGCCATTTTCGAGATGTCATCTTTCGGCTCGACTTCAAAATCCGGCAAGCGAAACTCCATGTCCTTATTGAAAAAACTGGCAGGCGAAACTGCCATCTACGGTGTCAGTTCCATCCTCGGGCGGGCGATGAATTTCCTGCTCGTGTCCATCCACACCCGTATTTTTTTGGAAGACGAATACGGCATCAGCCAAAAACTCTACGCCTACGTCGGCATCATTCTCGTCTTGCTGACCTACCGGATGGAAACTTCCTTTTTTCGTTTCGGCACGCCGGAAGCTGACCGGGAACGCTCTTTTGCGACCGCCATGATGTCGCTTTTGGCAACAACGGCGGGCTTCCTGGCGCTGGGTTTTTTCTTTTCGCAACCGCTTGCCGACTGGTTGAAAATTCCTGACCGAAGCTATCTCGTCGTTTTTATCGCCCTGATTTTGGTGATGGATGCGCTGCTGGAAATCCCCTTCGCCCGGCTGCGGCTGGAGCACAAGGCAAAGAAATTCGTCACCCTGAAAATGGCGGGCATCCTGATAAACATAGCGCTGACTCTGTTTTTCCTGCTGCTGTTGCCAAAACTGCCCGGCGGCTTTTTGGGAATAAAATACAGTCCCAGTTTCGGCATTGGCTATATTTTCATCGCCAACGTGCTGGCGAGCGGCGTCACCTTGCTTTTCATGTTGCCGACGATGCTGAGAATCAAAGCATCCTTCGACTCGGCGCTTTGGAAAAGCATGGTAAAATATGCCGCTCCACTCGTAGTGGTAGGCTTGGCGGGCATCGCCGATGAGACGCTCGACCGGATTTTGCAGGAGGAGCTTTTGCCTTATTCTCACAAAGAAAACCTGGCGCAAATGGGCATTTACGCAGCCTGTTACAAGCTGACGGTGATTTTGGCGCTGTTCACGCAAGCCTTTCGCTACGCCGCCGAGCCATTCTTTTTTGCTCACGCCAAGAACAAGGATGCGCCTGAGCTTTACGGGCAAGTCGCCAAATACTTCACCCTCGCCGGTGCGCTCGGAATGCTGTTCGTGCTGCTGTACCTCGACCTGTTTGCCTTGCTTTTGGGAGAAAGTTACCGGGGCGCCATCAATGCCGTGCCGGTGCTGCTGCTGGCGAGTTTGTGCCTGGGGATTTACTACAATTTTTCCACGTGGTATCGCCTGACTGACCGCACGATTTGGGGCGTTTATATTTCCCTGTTCGGCTTGGCGGTGACCATACTATTTAATGTGTGGTGGATTCCGATTTTCGGCTACATGGGCTCGGCTTGGGCGAAGTTGCTTTGCTACGGTGGGATGATGGCGGCGGGCTGGTATTTCGGGCAGCGGTATTTTCCGGTGAATTATCCTTTGGGAAGAATGGCGAGCTACGTTGGATTGGCGCTGGGCTTGTATTTATTGAGCGAGATTTTTCAAAAGACAATTGCGGCGGGGCATTGGCTGGTTTGGGTTTTCAATACCCTGTTACTTGGGATTTTTCTTTTCATAGCCTGGCGCTTGGAGCGAGGGAGTTTGAAAAGCATTCATTGAGGCATAAAAAAGGGCGCTTGAAAATTTCAAGCGCCCTTTTTTTATCGGCAGTTTTTCAGCTGCATTATTTCTTGAAAGGCATCCCATTCACCCGGCTCCCAATCTGATAGCCGTGCCGAACGCCTTCCTCCGCATCCATCCGATAATGAACGCCGAGCGGCACACGGGAGTAGGCATTTTCCTCCGCCGCTTCCCGAAACGATGCAAACTTCCGAGGCATTCCGTAGAAATCCGTCCGGTTTTCATGTGTGAAGTCAGTGAAGGCATAATCGTAGCCAAAAATGTGCGAAAGCACCTCAGCCGCCGCTGCCCCGAAAGTCGAGTGACCGGAAGGATAGGCAGGGAAACTTGGCGTGAAGCCCAGGTAATGCACCTGCCAATTCGGGTCAATCACCCGGTTGATGAAGCTCACCGGGCGCTCCACGTTGTACGTGTATTTCGAGTACCAGCAAGCGACGCCTGCATCGTTGAGCGCCACCGACACTTTTGCGTAAGCGTACAGCGCCAGTTCCATGTCGGCATTGCCTTTATCGGCTTCATCTTGAAGGATTTGATTGGCAATGGCAATCCAGCGACTTGGTGGGCTGAGGGCAACGCCAACCTGGTCGTCGCTCCAAAACTCGGCAATCCACTTGTTCGTGAAGTCAATGTTCTTGACGATGTTCCTCACCTCGTAGGCTTGACCGTAGAATGGCGATTCCGGATTCTCGCTGAATGAAACAGGCGGTCTTGCCAGCTTGTCTTCTTCGCTGATGGCGAAGGTGCGGGCGCTGCCCCAGTAAGGGTACATCGCCTTGCCATAATCCGGCGCAGTCGGCTGCCACAAGCCGGGCCCCGACGGCGGCGTGTACGAATCCGGGCGAGGATTCAGGTAAGCTTCGTGCCCGTAGGGGTCGGTTTTCGACCATTCCCACATGGCGTTTGCTACCGCAATTCCATGCTCCTTCGAGCGGTTGAAAATGTCGGCGGGTACTTTCGACTGGAAGTCATCGTAGAATTTCTGCTCCTGCGCCAGGATTTTGAATTGAATGTTCGTCTGCTGGGCGGGCATGATGATGTTACCGGGCACGAAGTTTTTAATCATCGTGGCATAGACAGCATTGACCACCGTGGGCCAGTGGTACTCATCTTTTGACGAAGAATGCGGCATCGAAAGTCCTGGATACAAGCCTGCCACCGATTTGTAATCGGGCATGCCCTGCATCGTAGCTTCATAAGCTGCAAGGTTGAAATACGCCAACGCACGAGGAGCGGGCCCCGGCCGGTAAGCCTGAGCGTACCTGTCAACCTCGCACCACAACTCGTTCCAAGCCAGCGGCACTTCGACGCTCTGGTCTTTGACGTTAGTGTATTCAGTGGTCAGATTGATTTCGTCGTCTTGACAAGCAGGGAAGAAAAGAACGGCGGCAATGAACAGGACAAGCCATTGCCTGGAGAGTAAAAACAACTTGCTCATGAGAAGTATATTTTGTTAAAAAAATAGAGGGAAAATAACGGCGCAATTTAGCAGAAGCAAAAGCTGCCCTGCATTTAGCCGGGCGAATATTTTTCAAATTCTTTGCCGGAAGTGGCGCATCCCGCTTTTTTCTTTTCTTCAAAGAAGCTGACTTTCAATCAGTTGACCAAAAACAATAAAATTTGTTTGAGAAAAATCACCCTGTCATCGGTTGGAAAAATACCTGAACTCGGTCAGCCTCCTGCCATTTACCCCGACGCAGTGGTGCGGTCGGCTGGCTGATTTTTCTACTTTTGCCCGGCTGCCGGGTATCTTTTACCCAACTTGACAGCCCGATTCTGCAACTTGACTACACCCAATTCGTTAGGCTAAC
>CAZHLB010000072.1:0-14925 GCA_964533005.1 uncultured Saprospiraceae bacterium | reverse complement strand
GACGTGGACGGTTCCTCTTCGAGGATGACAAAAGCGACTCAGCCAGACGTGCGTGGGACGAGACGGTTCCTCTTCGAGGATGACAAAAGCGACTCAGTCAAGCGTGCTTGGGACGCAGAGTTCCCTGTTAAAACGCTATCTACTTTCGCCGCTCCACCGAAGCCGAAGCTTCGTCCGTCACCAATTTCCCCTTTCCAAGATACTCGCCACCATTCACCTCGAAAGGGTCGAGCGCCGAATTGCGCACCTCCAGCCTGCCATCATTTTGTAGCGAGCCAAAGAGCAAAATGCCGCTAGCAAAAGTCATTTCTCCATCCACAATCAGTTCAGCGCCAGGCAGTAAAGTCAACTCAGCCCCGCTTTCGATGCGCAGATGTTGCACGGACGACTCAGCAGAAGTTTTTAGAATCGGATAAAAACTGCCCCGGCTCGAACAATCGGGCAACCGCACCTGGTCAAACTCGCCGGGGATGCGGTTTGCCGACCAATTGCGAGGGCAATTCCAGTTGTGTTCCTGACCCGGAACGCCGCCACGCCAGGTGATTTGAACTTGCGAGGCGAGCAATGCAGGAACAGAAACGATGATTAATAAAGCGAAGTGAAAAACGAGGCGGCAGGGAATGGGAGATGTTTTCATGGTCAAATGTTTTTGGTTTTTGATTCAGCCTCGGAAGGACAGTCTTTCTTCAAAAGGTGAGCGTCATTCTATTTGTTCGAGGGCGGGAAATGTCATTTTTGAAAAAAATGACATTTCTGGGGATGTTTCACGCAGACGTGTTTTCCCGCAAAGGGCGCAAAGGAGCAAAGGACGCAAAGGTTTGATTTACACGCCTTTGCGTCCTTCGCTCCTTTGCGCCCTTTGCGGGAAAACATGTCTGCGTGAAACATCCCCATTTCTCTGAAAAACTCAAAACAGCGTCATCTGCTTGCCTTCCTCCTTGTCCAAAAGTACCGGCGCTCTTGTTTCAACGCCCAGCGAGCGCAGTTTTTCCGCCAGGTAAATCGCCAATTCAGGAGCAAGTAAATTTTCGGGCCCATGCGTGAAAAAATAGACCTCATGCAGCCCTTTTGAAAACCAATCTCCGAGCCGTTGCGCCCAGGCGTCGAGGCGGGAAAAGTCAATGGGATGCAGGTTGTTTCCAACGAAACGCACGAGTACCGTGCCAGTTGTTAGCCGCATGTGAGCCACGTCCCGCCTCCCAGCCACGTCGGTAATTACTGTCGAAACGCCATGATTTTCAAGCATTTGAAACAGGGTGTCAAAACTTGTTGGGTCGTTAAACCAGCTTTCGTGGCGCACCTCGACGGCGAACGGCTGACTGAAAATTTTCAGAAAATTTTCCAGCGCCGCCAGCTTGTCCGGCTTGAAATAAGGAGGCAATTGAATGAAGCAGCAGCCCATTTTTTCGTGCAAACCCGACACCGCCGAGCAAAACCTTTCGATTTCGGATTTGGGATTTCGGCTTTCGGATTTGGTCGCCTCGAAATCCGAAATCTGAAACCCCAGGTCAAAAATCCCCTGGTGGCTGATGGTTTGCAGCACCTTCGGGCAGAAGCGAAAATCCGGCGTCGTTTCGTCGTACCAATGGTGAATGGTCGCCTCGTCGGGGATGCGGTAATGCGTCGTGTTCAGCTCGATGGTGTTGAACTGGCGGGCGTAGTGGCGCAGGAAATCGGCGGACTTGGCTTTTGCCGGATAGACTTTTCCGACCCATTCTTTCACGCCCCAGCCGGTTGCGCCAATGTAGGCTTTTGGTTTGCCAATTCGCCGGGGCAGTTTTTCCAGCACGGCAGCATTGGCGGCAGGGTCTTGCGGCAAGGTGAAATTGACGGCGGAGATGTCTGGCAGTTTTCCAAAATCCATGATTATCAAGGTTGATAGGATTGATGGGGTTGATGAGGTTGATTTTGCTACAAAATCAACCTCATCAACTCCATCCTCCCTATCAACTTCAAAAAAACTTCGGCTCAAGATAGCCACCCCAATGCTCAAAAAAATTCCCTGCCTCACTTTTGCCGGAAATTCGGAAAAGGCGCTACCTTTCCACCGCTTTTCAACCATAACTTACTGATAGTCAGAATCCATCGCCCACCTTCGGTTGAAAGCGACAGCCCGTTCAAAAAATATTTTTGCTTGTTTTGTTTGGAAGCTTGAATTTCTAAACAAGAAGTTTATTTTTGCATCGAAATTCAACTTTCCAATTCAGTTTCTAAAAATCTACTTGCATGTTACAGGATAAAGATTCCAAACTCAAAGCCCTCAACCTTGCCATCGACCGTATTGACAAGACCTTCGGAAAAGGCACCATCATGCGCATGGGCGACAAGCAATCCCTCGACGTGGAAACTATCTCGACCGGCTCGCTCGGTCTTGATATTGCGCTTGGCGTAGGAGGCTTGCCGAAAGGCAGAATCATTGAAATTTATGGGCCCGAATCTTCGGGTAAAACAACCCTCGCCATCCACGCCATGGCAGAGTGCCAGCGGCAGGGCGGCATCGCTGCTTTCATTGATGCAGAGCACGCTTTCGACCGCACCTACGCAGAGGCTTTGGGCGTGGATACGGAAAACCTGCTCATCTCGCAGCCCGACAACGGCGAGCAGGCGCTCGAAATCACCGAGAACCTCATCCGTTCTGGCGCAATTGACATCATTGTAATTGACTCGGTGGCGGCGCTCGTGCCTCGCAGCGAAATCGAAGGCGAGATGGGTGACTCCAAGATGGGCTTGCAAGCTCGACTCATGTCGCAAGCCATGCGCAAACTCACCGGGGCGATTGGACGCACCGGCTGCTGCTGCATTTTCATCAACCAGTTGCGGGAAAAAATCGGCGTGATGTTCGGCAACCCCGAAACGACCACCGGCGGCAACGCACTGAAATTTTACGCCTCCATTCGCCTCGACATCCGCAAAACGGGGCAAGCCATCAAAGACAAAGAAGGCAACACAGTGGGCAACCACGTGAAGGTGAAAGTGGTGAAAAACAAAGTCGCACCGCCCTTCCGCACCTCCGAGTTCGACATCATGTACGGCGAAGGCATTAGCAAAGCCGGTGAAATCGTGGACATGGGCGTGGACTTTGGCGTGGTTCAAAAAAGCGGCGCTTGGTACAGCTACGACAGCGCTAAAATTGCCCAGGGCAGGGATGGAGCGAAGTCGTTTTTGCTCGACAATCCGGAGGTCGCCAACGAAATTGAAAAGAAAATCAAGGACAAGATTTCTTCCGGGCAATCGAAAACGACTGCCGCCGCCGTAGTCGTTGCCGCCGAGGACAATGGCTTTGATGAATAATTGCTAATTGTTGATTGCTAATTGTTGGCTTCCAAACGATGGAGCCAACAATTAGCAATCAACAATTAGCAATTAACAATCAGCAATTAAGCCTGCACGTACACCACGTACTTCTCGTCAAAATATTCCTCTTCAAAAAAGTCTGAAATCGGGTACGCTTCGACGTACTCACCTTTTGGCAAGGCTTTGATTTCGTCTTGCACCTTGCCGCCTTTCAGGGCAATCAAGCCATTGGGCGTGGCATGTTGATGTTTGAATTTGAGCAGGCGGGCGCTCCAGGATTTGAGCAGTGGCAACTCCGCCACCGCCCTCGTCACCACGAAATCGAAGCGGCGATTTTTCAATTCCTCGGCACGAACCTGCTCGCCGGTGGCATTTTCCAGGTTTAGCTTTTCAATCACGTCTTGCACCACTTTTATTTTTTTCAACGTGCCGTCAATCAGGTGGAAGTGCACCTTCGGAAATAAAATCGCCAGCGGGATGCCGGGGAAGCCGCCGCCGGTGCCGATGTCCAAAATCTCAGCGCCATCATTGAATTGGAACCGCTTCGCAATTGCCAGCGAATGAAGGACGTGATGCTCGTAGAGATGCTCGATGTCCTGCCGGGAAATCAGGTTGATTTTCGTGTTCCAATCTTGATACAGCCCTCGGAGCGCCTGGAATTGTCGGCGCTGCTCGTCGTCGAGGTCGGGAAAATATTTGGTGATGATATCCATGTTCGATAGGTGGTACAAACCAGTTAGCACTTGAAGTGCTAACTGGTCTGCCGAGGCATGAGGCGCAAGTTTCAAGAAGATATTTCATAGATTTCTGCGATTTTTTTCACCAACTACTTCTCACATCGCCGGTGCGCTTCGCAAGGTTCGGCATCCTGAAATGCAAAGCAGGCAAGCGTTTCGGCGGCAAACAAAACGAGTATGGAAATCCTGTACATTCTCCTCGTCGGCGCAATCGCAGGCTGGCTTGCCGGGCTACTTTTCAAAGGCTTCGGTTTTGGACTCATCGGAAACATCGTCGTTGGCATTATCGGCGGGTTTATCGGCTACTGGCTTTTGCCGAAAATCGGCGTCTCGCTCGGCACGGGCACACTTGGCTACATTCTGACAGCGACGGTCGGCGCTATCGTTTTGCTGGCGGTGATTGGATTGGTCAGGCGGGTTTAGCGTGAAGGTTGATGAAGGTTGATAAGGGTTTATAAGGGTTGATGGAGCCACGTTTTTCGTGGCAAAATCAACCTCATAAACCCTTATCAACTCCATCAACCTTACCTTGCGCCACTCAACCGTTTTGATGAAAATAGCCGTCAATACTCGCTTTTTACTCAAAAATAAGCTCGAAGGCATCGGCTTGTTCACCCAGGAAATCCTGCTTCGACTGGTCGAGCAGCACCCGGAACTTGAGTTCATTTTCTTCTTCGACCGCCCTTGCGACCCGGCTTTTGTTTTTGGAAAAAATGTCCTGCCCGTCGTCCTTTTCCCGCCTGCCCGGCATCCGTTTTTGTTCCTCTGGTGGTTCGAGTGGTCGGTGGCAGTGGCTCTAAAAAAGTACCGGGCAGACGTCTTTCTTTCTCCTGACAACTTTCTTTCGCTTTGCACAAAAGTCAAAACCGTGCTCGTCACCCACGACCTTGCCCACGCTCATTTTCCTTCGCAACTGCCTTTTTTTCACCGGCTTTATTATCAAATTTTTGCTCCCAAATTCAACCGCCGGGCAGACCGAATCGTCGCCGTCAGCGAGTTCACCAGGCAAGACCTTGTGGCTCGGTACGGCATTCCGCCTGAAAAAATCGCAGTAGCTTGCAACGGCTGTCGGGAGATTTTTCGCCCCCTTTCCGAAGCGGAAAAGCATTCCGTCCGGGAGCGGTACAGCGATGGAAAGCCTTATTTTTTCTACGTCGGAGCGGTGCATCCCCGCAAAAATGTGCATCGGCTCATCGCTGCTTTCGACCAGTTTAAAACGGCAACCGGGTCGTCGGCAAAGTTGCTCATAGCCGGTCGCTTCGCTTGGAAAGCAGGTGCGGTCGCCGACGCCTGGCGGGCTGCCAGGCATCAACCGGACGTACAATTTTTAGGTTACTTGGACGACCTCGAAGTGGCGAAACTCATGGGCGGGGCGTTTGCGCTGACCTACGTTTCGCTATTCGAAGGTTTTGGCGTACCGTTGATGGAAGCCATGCACTGCGACGTTCCGGTCATCACTTCCAATGTATCTTCGATGCCGGAAGTGGCAGGTGAGGCAGGTTTGCTGGTCAATCCTGAGTCGGTCGAAGAAATCGCCACTGCCATGCAACGGCTTTGGCAAGATGAGCATCTCGCTAAAAAATTAGTCGCCGCAGGCGGGCAACAGCGCCAGCTTTTCACCTGGCAAAAAGCGGCGGATGTCATTTTTGAAAACTTAGAAATGGCGACTGGTGATTGATGATTGGGTATCCCAATCACCAGTCACCAATCACCAATCACCAAATCATGGCACTTTTCTCATTTTTCAAACCCATCAAGCCGGTCGGTTTCACCTACCATCCCCGGTTTTACGATGAAAAAAAAGACGCCTTCCAGGAACGCCTGGCAGAGGCGAAAAAGAGCAGGGAAGAAGCCGATGCGCCAGGCGCTGAGCTCCGCATCCGCAGCAGTTTCCGCAGCGGTAAGCGAGGCAGCGCCCGCAACGCAGGAACTTACCGCCAGCAACAAACCAAGCGCTCCAATGTCAGGCTCATTATCATTCTCGCCTGCCTCATTCTCGCCGCCTATCTTGCCCTTGAAATATATTTGCCCCGCCTCGAACAGTGGCTTAATTGAATGATGAATGATGAATGATGAATGATTGGGACGTCCCAACCATTCATCATTCATCATTCATCATTCATCATTCAAATGTCTGACGTCATCCGGCTTCTTCCCGAATCTATTGCCAACCAAATCGCTGCGGGCGAGGTGGTGCAGCGGCCCGCTTCGGCGGTCAAAGAGCTGATGGAAAATGCCATGGATGCCGGGGCGACCAACGTGAAAGTGATTTTGAAAGAGGCGGGAAAGACGCTGATTCAGGTAATTGACAACGGCTGCGGAATGTCCGAAACGGACGCCCGGATGAGCTTCGAGCGGCACGCCACCTCGAAAATCAGGGAGGCGAAGGACTTGTTCAACATTCAAACGATGGGCTTTCGAGGGGAGGCTTTGGCGAGCATCGCCGCCATTTCGCAGGTGGAAATGCGCACCCGGTTGCACCGGGAAGAATTGGGAAGCCGCATCTCCGTCGAAGGCTCGCAGGTGGTCGTTCAGGAGCCTTGCCAGTGCATGGCAGGGACGAATTTGCAGGTCAAAAATCTCTTTTTTAACGTGCCTGCCCGGCGCAACTTCCTGAAATCCAGTGCCATAGAAATGCGGCACGTGCTCGATGAATTTCAACGCATCGCCCTGGCAAACCCCGACGTGTTTTTCAGCCTGCACCACAATGCGACGGAAATTTTTCACCTGCCACCCGCCAATCTGCGCCAGCGAATCGTCGGCATTTTTGGCAATGCTTTCAACCCGAAGCTCGTGCCGGTGAAGGAAGAAACCGACATTTTGAAAATCACCGGGTTCATCGGCAAGCCTGAATTTGCTCGAAAGGTGCGGGGCGAGCAGTTCTTTTTTGTCAACAACCGCTTCATCAAAAGCGGCTACCTGCACCACGCCGTGATGGCGGCTTACGAAGAACTTTTGCCGAAGGACACCTTCCCGTTTTACGTGATTTTCATCGAAATAGACCCCGCCAGCATTGACATCAACGTTCATCCGACCAAGCAGGAAATCAAGTTCGACGACGAACGGCTGGTTTATAATTACCTGAAAGTGGCGGTGCGACACGCATTGGGCAGGCACAACATCACGCCGACCCTGGATTTCGAGCAGGAGGCGAGTTTTTCCCCGACGCAAAATTTTGGCTTAGGTTTCCAGATGCCCCGGCAGGAGGATTTCGAGCGGGAGCTATCGCAAACGGTCAACACTTTCGGAAAAGCCAGCCCGCCATCCACTGAAAATTTTGAAAGAAGCTCGTCTCAACCCTCCTTCGACCAGCGGGAAAGCAACAACCTGAAAAACTGGCAGAAACTATTCGAGGGATTGGAAGAATTTGAAAGTGAAGCAGTTAGTTCCGAGTCTTCGCTGCCGGAAGGCGCCATCACCATCGAAAGCCAGTGGTCGGGCAGCAGCGAGTTGGACGATGCGGGCAACACGTTTTCCCGGCAACAAAAAGAGCCGTATCAAATTCACGCCACGTACATCGTCAGCCAAATCAAGTCGGGTTTTCTGCTCATTGACCAGCAGGCGGCGCACGAGCGCATTTTGTACGAGCATTATTTGAACGTGCTGGAAAATCAGCAGGCGCTGACGCAAAAAGAACTGTTTCCAAAAACCATCAACCTGCCGCCTGCCGACGCCGCCCTGCTCTCCGAAATGTTGCCGCAGGTGAACCTGCTCGGCTACGATATCCAGGAATTTGGCAAGGACACTTTCATTATTCATGGCGTCCCTGCCGACTTGCCCGGCGGGCAGGATGAGTCGAAAATCATCGAAACGCTGCTCCGCCAGTTCCGCCAAAATGTTGATCTGAGTTTGGACGCACGGGATAACCTCGCCCGCTCGATGGCTCGCAGCGCCGCCATCAAACGGGGGCAGGCGCTCTCGGTGCAGGAAATGCAGGAATTGGTGGACAAACTTTTCGCTTGCTCCATGCCTTACCGAAGCCCCGGCGGGCGGGCGTGTTTCGTGACTTTTGAGTTGGATGAGCTAGAAAAGCGGTTTGAATAACAAAAAGCATTCGGCTACTTTTGACAGCAAGAATTAACCAAGACTATGACAGACAAACCTTTCAACGACCTTTTCGTCGCTACCTTTCAAATCAAATCGGAGGTAGTCGCTTTCCTGAAAAATTTCGTCCCAACGGAAATTTCATCCAATCTCGACATGGATAGCCTGAGGCTGGACGACAACTCTTACCTGACGCCGCAGATGGACAAGTTCGAGTCAGATGTGGTGTACGATGCTCTCTGGAATGGGAAACGACCCATCAAGGTCAGTTTGCTGTTCGAGCACAAAAGTTCTCGCCCCAGCCGCTTGGCGCTGCAACTTTTGCGCTACATGCTGGAAATCTGGGACAAACAAATCGAGCAGGAAAAACCGCTGACCATCATCATTCCAATCGTTGTGTATCACGGCGAGGAGGGTTTCCGATTCAAGCCGTTGCAAGAATTTTTTGGCGAGGTGGACGAACCGGCGCTCAAAAAATTCATCCCCAACTTCGACGCTTTGCTGGTCAATTTGGCAAACTACCAAAACGACCAACTGTTGATGATGAAACTGGGTTTGCTGCGCAGCATGGTGGTACTTTTTCAACACAAACGAGATTGGGACTACGTGCTGCAACACCACGAAATTGTTTTTTCGTACGTGCAGGAAACTTACGAGGACTATATCATCGAGCGTTTTACCCAGACCGTTTTCAGTTATCTTTGGGCTGTCAACAAACCGGACGAACAAACCTGGCAGCATCTGAAAGAAAAAGTACCTTCAATAATTAAAGACATGGCAGAAACAATGTATGATTACATCATCCAGAAAGGCGAGCAAATTGGCATCGCCAAAGGCATGACGCAAGGCATGACGCAAGGCATCACGCAAGGCATCACGCAGGGCATCACGCAGGGCATCACCAGAGGTGAAGAAATGAAAGCCAAAGGGGTCATAACCAAACTCGACTGGGAATTTCCCAACCTCACCGACAGCCAGATTGCAACTATCGTAGACATGCCGCTGGCATTTGTAAAGAAGGTCAGAGTCGAAATCAAAAAACAAAAGCGAGGTGGCAGAAACCGCCCGGCATAAAATGAAAAGCCTCGGAAGTCAACACTTCCGAGGCTTTTTTTTTCTTGTTGAAAATTGCCGGTTTACTTGCCGCCCGACTTCCCCTTTTTCATCTTCTCCTTCCACATCGCAATGCTCTCCGTGTTCATCCGCTCGTAATCCTTGTTGCCTTCTTTGATTGCCATTTCCTTCGACTTTTCAGCCGTCGCAATGGCTTCCGTGTACTTGCCGAGGTCGGCGAGGATGAGCGCCTCTTTGCGCAGTTTCCAGAATTTCGGGTCGGCTTCATTCGACTTGTGAACCCAATCGTAAGCCTGCTGAAGTTCCTTGCCTGCATCGTGGTAGTAGCTTCCGGCAGCGTACCATTCGTTGGCGCCGGGACCCGCCATCACCCGCTTGATGTCGGCGCTGACCAGCTCGTCCGTGTTCAAAGCCACGTCGAAGGAGACCCACGATTTTTCCCAGCCCATGCCGATTTTGCAGGAAGTGTGTGTCAGGTCGCCCACGTCGAACATGAATGACTCGATAACGAAAGCCATTTGGTTGACCGGCGCTTTGAAACGAACCGCCTCTTTCGTGGCGTCCCAATTTTCCGGCAAGCCCCAGTTTTCCGTGTCGGTGTACAGAATGATTTCCCACTCCGTCGGATTGGGCACGGTGAATACTGAGTACGAACCCTTTTTTACCTCTTTGCCAGCGATTTTCACTGGCTGGCTGAAGGTGACGATGGTGTTCTTGTTCGCCCCGGTGCGCCACATTTCGCCGTACGGAACCAAGCCGCCGAAAATGGTGCGACCCTTCACGCTGGGGCGGCTGTACTCGATGGTGATGTCGGTCAAGCCAGCGGTTTGCGTGATTTTGCCAGTCGGGCTGGCGCTGGGCGTTTTGATTTGAGCGTCAGCCAGTTGGAAGCAGGCGAACGCTACGAGTGCGGTCAGTGTCAGAATAACTTTCTTCATTTTTGATTTGGTTTTAAAATTCAGGTTGAGCAGGTTTCGCAGGTTTAGAAGGTTTAAAACGAAACCTCCCTCAACCTCCCGCAACCTCCTGAACCTCCAATTAAAAAAGCGGGTGAAGGTATCATTTTCAGCTACCTGCCAAACCTCAGCCTTTGCTGACTTAACGAATCGGTAACGCCGCCAGGAAGCCGTCGTTGAAACAAATAGTTTGACTCGAAACGATTTGTTGACGCAGGACGGCGGCTTATTTTTCTACCTTTGCCAACCTTCGAGCAGGGCAAAAAAGCCTCGTTCGAAATCCGAAATCGCAAAATGAGCTACGTCGTTTCCGCAAGAAAATACCGTCCCCGCCGCTTCGAGGACGTCGTTGGTCAGGCGCATGTTTCGCAGACTTTGAAGAAGGCTTTGCAAACCGACCACCTGGCGCACGCCTTCCTGTTTTGCGGGCTCCGGGGCGTGGGCAAGACCACCTGCGCCCGCATCCTGGCGAAGGTGTTGAACTGTCAAAATTCAGCCGAAACCAGCGAGCCGTGCGGCGTTTGCGACAACTGCCTCGCCTCCGAAAACAACGCCTCGTTCAACATCATGGAACTCGACGCCGCCTCCAACAACAGCGTCGAGCATATCCGGACGCTCGTGGAGCAGGTGCGTTTCCAGCCGCAGCAAGGCAAGTACAAAGTCTTCATCATTGACGAGGTGCACATGCTCTCGCAATCGGCTTTCAACGCTTTTTTAAAAACCCTCGAAGAGCCACCGAGCTACGCCGTCTTCATTTTGGCGACCACCGAAAAAACACAAAATCATCCCCACCATCCTCAGCCGTTGCCAGATTTTCGACTTCAAACGCATCGAAATCAAGGACACGGTGGCGCACCTGCAAAACATCTGCGACCAGGAAGGCATCACAGCGGAAGGCGACGCCCTGCACATCATCGCTCAAAAAGCGGACGGGGCGCTGCGGGATGCCCTCTCGATTTTCGACCGCATCGTCAGCTCGACGGGCAAGCGATTCGGCTACGAAGACGTCATCACAAACCTCAACATTCTCGACTACGATTATTATTTCCGCTTCACCGATGCCTTGCTGGCGCAAGACCTGTCGCAGGTCTATCTGATTTTTGACGAGGTGCAGCGCAATGGTTTCGAGGGCGACCATTTCATCAACGGCTTGGCGGAGCATCTTCGCAACTTGCTGGTTTGCAAGGACGAAGCGACCCTGCGCCTGCTCGAAGTCAGCGAATCGCTGCGTGGACGCTACCGGCAGCAGGCTGCGCTTTCGCCTGCCAGTTTCCTGCTCACCGGGCTGAATTTGTGCAACGAATGCGACGTGAACTATAAAATGGCTCGCATGAAGCGCCTGCACGTGGAGATGTATTTGCAGAAAATGTGCTTCGTTGGGCTGGCGGTGCAGGTGGCAATTGGCAACGTGCAAGTGGCGGCAAGCAATGGAAACCAGGCACAAACGGCGCAGGCTGTTCTGGAAAAAAAAAAGCCTGACCTGACGCCTGCGCCGCAAGAAGCCCCAAAAAAAGCGGCTCCGGCGGCAGTCGAACAGGTGGAAAACCAACCTTCCGAAGCAAGTTTTCAAGTCAACGAACCTGCAATAAAATATGGCAACGGACAGCCGGATTTGCTTGAAAATCAAGCGCTTGAGCCATCCGTCCCGCTCACCGTTTCCCCGCCTTCCAACGCTCAACCACCTGCGCCAAGCCTGCTTCGAAAATTAGCCAACAACCTGCCCAAATTGGGTTCGCTGAATGATTTCGACGCCGAAATCGAGGAGGCTGAAAACATCCCGACGACCGAGGCAAAATTGACCCAGGAAGACCTGCAAGCCGCCTGGTCAACCTACCAAACTTCGCTGGAAAAAGACTCGGTGCGCATGGTTTTGAAAAATGGGGAAGTGCATTTGGAAGGTGAAAAAGTAGTCGCTTTGGTCGGCACGGCACTGGCGGAAAACACTATCCGGCAGGAAACCAAGCTCATGGATTTTTTGCGCAAGCAACTCCACGCCCCCAAGCTTTCGCTTGAAATTCGCATTGACCCGGCGAAAGTTCCAGCCTACATCGCTCCCGCTAAACCATTGACAACCAGTGAAAAATATCATCAAATGCGAAAAACGAACCCACTCGTGGAGGAGATGCGCAAACGCTTCGACTTGACGCTCGACAATGAATAAGATGTGCGTTTTCCGTCCCAGGGGGACGCAATATCGGTAGCAACGAGCCGTCACCCCCAACTTTCAGTCCCGGAGGGACGTAACTAAATCTTGCGATTGTTACGTCCCTCCGGGACTGAAAGTTGGGCGTGGCGGCTCGTTGCTACCGATATTGCGTCCCTCTGGGACGGAAAACAGCTTTTGCCCGACAATGGACAACCAACAATCAACAATTAGCAATCAGCAATTCAGAATCATTGACCCGAAGGAAACGCCCCGCCACGATTTTCACCAATTCATCGTCGGAGCGATTGCGCCACGACCGATTGCTTTCGCCAGCACGATGGACGCCGACGGCAACCCAAACCTGGCGCCCTACAGCTTTTTCAATGCCTTCAGTTCCAACCCGCCCATCCTCGTTTTTTCCTCCAACCGCCGGGCGACCAACAACACGACCAAAGACACCCTGAGCAATATACGGGAGACCGGCGAGGTGGTCATCAACGTGGTGAATTACAGCATCGTCTGGCAGATGGCGGTGGCGAGCGCCCAGTTTCCGAAGGGCATCAACGAGTTTGAAAAATCAGGTTTGACGCCGATTCCAGCCGACCTCGTGCGCCCGTTTCGGGTGAAAGAATCGCCGGTGCAGATGGAGTGCAAAGTGACGGACGTCATCACCTTGGGCGAGCAGGGTGGGGCAGGGCATCTCATTATCTGCGAAATGTTGCGGATGCACATCGCCGAAAGCGTGCTCGACGAACGGGGGCGCATTGACCCGCACAAGCTCGATTTGGTCGGGCGGCTGGGGCGGAGTTACTACGTGCGGGCGAGCGGCGATGCCGTTTTTACCGTAGTTCAGCCGATTGAAAAGCCTTGCATCGGCTATGATAGGTTGCCGGATGGCATCAAATTCAGCCCCGTTTTCACGGGAAATAATTTGGGGCAATTGGCTGGTTTGCAGGAAGTTCCGAACCAGGAGGAGGTGCTGGCGCTGCGGGAAAATGACGAGCGGGTGCAAAAAATTTTAGCCGCTTCCGTCGAGCCGATGGTTGATTTGCACCGCTACGCAAAAGAGATTTTAGACCAAAACGATGAAGAACGGAGAGCTTTGGCGGGAAGGATTGCCTGGCTTTTTGAAGTTCTTTGAAGCCTGATTGCGAGTGATTCATGGACGCTGAGAGACGCTGATTTTTTATGATTTTTTATGCCGCATTCAGCGTAAATCATAAAAAATCAGCGTCTCTCAGCGTCCATGAATCACTCGCAATCAAAAATTCAAGATAAAAAACACGGATGCTCTTACGCTCAAAAATGCCTGATATTCAGGAAGTAAAAAACCTCGTCGTGCCCCCGCCGGAAATCTGGCAGCTCAACAACGGCACAACCGTTTACGAAACCAACCTCGGCACGCAGGAAATCGTAAAACTCGACCTCGTCTTCCTGGCGGGTCGTCCCTACGAGCAAAAACGGCTGGCTTCCCGTGCCACCGCTGCCCTGCTCAAAGACGGCACGACCAAACACACCTCCGCAGAAATCGCCGAATCGCTCGACTTTTATGGCGCAACCCTCGCCACGCCGGTCGGCTTGGATTTCGCTACCGTGCAGCTTTACACGTTGAGCAAACACTTCGCTTCGATGCTGCCGCTGGTGGCTGAAATTTTGGCTTGCCCCGTTTTTCCGCAAAAGGAATTGGACTCTTTCGTGCAGCGAAACAAGCAGCGAATGCAGGTGGATTTGAAGAAGAACGACTTCGTCGCCTACCGAAAATTCACCGAATTGCTGTTCGGAAACGACCATCCCTACGGCTACAACAGCTACCCCGAAACTTACGACGCACTGAATCGGCAAGACCTGCTCGACCATTTTCACGAAACCTACACGACTGGCAACTGCACCATTTTTCTGGCTGGAAAAATCGAGCCCTCGGTGCGCCAGCTTTTGCAGGAGCATCTCAGCCCCGCCCTCCATCCTGGCGAACGCAAGACAGCAAACCTGCCACCTGCCCACCGCACCCCAATTTCATTTCGAGAGCCGCTGCCCGATTCGGTGCAAAAAGCCATCCGCATCGGCAGCCCCTGGTTCAACCGGCAGCACGACGACTACGAGGGAATGTACGTACTGAACACTATCCTCGGCGGCTATTTTGGCTCCCGCCTGATGGCGAACATTCGGGAGAAAAAGGGCTACACCTATAATATTTACAGCACGCACGACGCCTTGCTACACGACGGCTATTTCTACGTCGGCACGGAAGTGAGCAATGATTTGGTGGAGCCAACCATCAAGGAAATCTACCTTGAAATGGAAAAATTGCAGGACAAACCGGTGCGGAAACCGGAGATGGAAATGGTGCGCAACTACCTGTTAGGCAACCTGTTGACCAACCTTGACGGCGCTTTCAACATCGAAGAAGTGGTGAAAACTTTCATCACGGAAGGCATGAGCCTGGGCGATTTCGATGAGTTGGTCAGGGTCATCAAGACCATCACGCCGAAGGAATTGCGGGAGCTGGCGAGGAAGTATTTTCGGAAGGAATTGATGTGGGAGGTGGTGGTTTGAGGGTTTTGAGCTGGCGTTAATTTTCAGCAAACTGAGTATCCTGGCGCTGGATATTTGCTTTTGTAAGGCTAAGAGATGGCATTCAAAGTCGCCTGTTGCTGATTAAATGATTGATGATTAC
>CAZHLB010000071.1:0-15048 GCA_964533005.1 uncultured Saprospiraceae bacterium | reverse complement strand
CAAATCTTGGAGCGAATACGGTCACGCTGACCGTGCCGGACGTGAATGGAAATAGCTCGACTTGCACGGCAACCGTGACCGTGCAGGACATGATTGCTCCGACGGCAACTTGCCAAAATATCACCGTCCAACTCGACGCCAGCGGCAACGCAAGCATCTCGGCGGCGCAAATTGACAACGGCTCGGCGGACAACTGCGGCTCCCCTACCCTGAGCGTCAGCCCGACAAGTTTTGGCTGCGCCGACGTCGGCGCAAACTCGGTGACGCTGACTGCGACCGATGCCAGCAGCAATTCCAGCACTTGCACGGCGACCGTGATGGTGCAGGATTTGGTTGCGCCGGATGCTTTTTGCCAAAATATCACGGTGCAACTCGACGCCTCCGGCAATGCCAGCATCACGGCTGCGCAGGTGGATGACGGCTCGGCGGATGCTTGCGGGCTGGGAACTTTGAGCGTTGTGCCAGCCAATTTTACTTGCGCAAACGTGGGGGCGAACGCGGTCATGTTGACCGTGCCTGACTTGAATGGAAATAGCTCGACTTGCACGGCGACCGTCACCGTGCAGGATTTGATTGCGCCGACGGCAACCTGCCAAAATCTGACCGTCCAACTCGACGCCAGCGGCAACGCCAGCATCACGGCGGCGCAGGTCAACGACGGCTCATCTGATAATTGTGGCTTGGGAACTTTGAGCGTTGCGCCAGCAAACTTTGCTTGCGCAAACGTGGGGGCAAACACGGTCACGCTGACCGTGCCTGACTTGAACGGAAATTCCAGCACCTGCACGGCAACCGTGACGGTGCAGGATATGATTGCGCCAACGGCGGTCTGTCAAAATTTGACCGTCCAACTTGACGCCACCGGCGCGGCGAGCATCACGGCAGCGCAAGTCAACGACGGCTCGACCGACAATTGCAGCTTGGGAGCTTTGAGCGTTTCGCCAGCCAATTTTGTTTGCGCAAACGTGGGGGCGAACACGGTCACGCTGACCGTGCCCGACGTGAACGGAAATTCCAGCACTTGCACGGCGACCGTCACGGTGCAGGATTTGATTGCGCCGACAGCCGTTTGCCAAAACTTGACCATCCAACTCGACGCCAGCGGCTCGGCGAGCATCACCGCCGCCCAGGTCAACGACGGCTCATCTGACAATTGTGGCTTGGGAAATTTGAGCGTCAACCCTTCGACTTTCAACTGCGGCGAAGCGGGAGCGAATACTGTCACGCTGACCGTGCCTGATGTGAATGGCAATTCCAGCACTTGCACGGCGACAGTGACGGTGCAGGATTTGATTGCTCCAACAGCGACTTGCCAAAACATCGCCGTCCAACTCGACGCCAGCGGCAACGCCAGCATCACCGCTACTCAAGTCAACAACGGCTCGACTGACAATTGCGGAACGCCAAGCCTTTCCGTCAGCCCGGCAAGTTTTGGCTGCGCCGACGTCAGCGCAAACTCGGTCACGCTGACCGCCACCGACGCCAGCAGCAATTCCAGCACTTGCACGGCGACGGTCACGGTGCAGGATTTGGTTGCACCGAGCGCCATTTGCCAAAATATCACGGTGCAACTCAACGCCTCCGGCGCTGCCAGCATCACGGCGGCGCAGGTCAACAATGGCTCGTCCGATGCTTGCGGCGTTGCTTCGGTGGACATTTTGCCCAACTCATTTTCTTGCGCAAACGCTGGCGCAAACTCGGTCATGCTGACCGTGAACGATGTGAACGGGAACATTTCGACCTGCTCGGCAACGGTCACCGTTCAGGATTTGATTGCGCCGATTGCAATTTGTCAAAACCTCACCGTGCAACTGAATGCAGCAGGAAATGCCAGCATCACGGCTGCCCAAATCAACAATGGCAGCAGCGACAATTGCGGCTCCCCCACCCTTTCGGTCAGCCCGGCAAGTTTTGGCTGCGCCAACGTCGGAGCGAACATGGTCACGCTGACGGCGACCGACGCCAGCAATAATTCCAGCACTTGCACGGCGACGGTCACGGTGCAGGATTTGATTGCGCCGAGCGCCGTTTGCCAAAATATCACCGTCCAACTCGATGCCGCCGGTGCGGTCATCATCGCCCCGGCTCAGGTCAACAATGGCTCGACCGACAATTGCAGCTTGGAAATTTTGAGCGTTGCGCCAGCAAATTTTGCTTGCGCAAACGTCGGGGCGAACTCGGTCACGCTGACCGTGCCTGACGTAAACGGCAACGTTTCCACTTGCACCGCCATCGTCACCGTGCAGGATTTACTTGCGCCGGATGCCGTTTGCCAAGATTTGACCGTGCAACTCGACGCCAACGGTGCGGCGGGAATCACGGCGGCGCAGGTCAATGATGGCTCGTCCGACAATTGCGGCTTGGGAAATTTGAGCATTGCGCCAGCAAGTTTTGCTTGCGCAAATGTTGGAGCAAACACGGTCACGCTGACCGTGCCCGACGTGAATGGAAATACCTCGACTTGCACGGCGACCGTGACCGTGCAGGATTTGATTGCACCGACGGCTGCCTGTCAAAACATCACCGTCCAACTCGACGCTTCCGGTTCAGTCAGCATCACCCCGGCGCAAGTCAACGACGGCTCATCCGACAATTGCAGCTTGGGAATTTTGAGCGTCAGCCCGGCGAGCTTTGATTGCGGCGACATTGGCGCAAATTCGGTCATCCTCACCGTGCCCGACGTGAATGGAAATAGCTCGAATTGCACCGCCGTCGTGACGGTGCAGGACTTGATTGCGCCGAGCGCCATTTGCCAAAATATCACCGTCCAACTCGATGCCGCCGGTGCGGTCAGCATTGCCCCGGCGCAGGTCAACAACAGCTCGACCGACAATTGCAGCTTGGGCACTTTGAGCGTTGCGCCAGCAAATTTTGCTTGCGCAAACGTCGGGGCGAACCCGGTCACGCTGACCGTGCCCGACGTGAACGGCAACGTTTCCACCTGCTCTGCGACCGTCACCGTGCAGGATTTGATTGCGCCGGATGCGCTTTGCGAAGACTTGACCGTGCAACTGAATGCCAGCGGGCAGGCGAGCATCACCGCCGCCCAGGTGGATGGCGGCTCGTCGGATGCCTGCGGCATTGCTTCGATGGACGTTGCGCCGAGCAATTTCACCTGCGCCAGCGTGGGCAGCGGCGGCAACGTGGTCACGCTGACCGTGACCGACGTGAATGGAAATTCAAGCACTTGCACGGCGACTGTCACCGTGCAGGATTTGATTGCGCCGAGCGCCATTTGCCAAAATATCACCGTGCAACTTGACGCTTTGGGCGACGCCAGTATTTCGGCTGCCGACGTGGATGGCGGCTCGGCTGACAACTGCGCTTTGGGCATTTTGAGCGTCAGCCCGGCGAGCTTCAACTGCGGCGACGTCGGCGCAAACACGGTCACTTTGACCGTGCAGGACGTGAACGGAAATTCCAGCATTTGCACGGCGACCGTGACCATCGAGGACAACGTTTCACCCGATGCGATTTGCCAAAATTTCACGGTGGAACTCGACGCCAGCGGCAACGCCAGCATCACGCCCGCCGACTTGGACGGCGGCTCGTCGGATGCTTGCGGCATTGCTTCGATGAGCGTCAGCCCGACCAGTTTTGCTTGCGCAAACGTGGGCGCAAACTCGGTCACGCTGACCGTGAATGACGTGAACGGTAACGCCGCCACCTGCACGGCGACCGTCACCGTCGAGGACAACGAAGACCCGGAGGCTTTTTGCCAAAACGTCACCGTGCAACTGAATGCCAGCGGCGTCGCCAGCGTCACGGCGGTGCAGGTCAACAATGGCTCATTTGACAATTGCGGCTTGGGAATTTTGAGCGTCAGCCCGGCAAGTTTTGGCTGCGCAAATTTGGGAAGCAACACGGTCACGCTGACCGTGCCCGACGTGAACGGCAACGTTTCCAACTGCACCGCCATCGTCACCGTTCAGGATTTGCTTGCCCCGATTGCCATTTGCCAAAACCTCTCCGTCCAGCTCGACGCCGCTGGAAATGCCAGCATCACGGCGGTTCAAGTGGGCGGCGGCAGCAGCGACAACTGCGGCTTGCCGGATTTGTCGGTTGACCCGGAAAATTTTGATTGCACCAATTTGGGCGCAAACTCGGTCACGCTGACCGCTTCGGATGCGAGCGGAAACTCTGCCACTTGCACCGCAACCGTCACCGTTCAGGATGTCCTTTTGCCGACGGCAATTTGCCAAAACGCAACCGCCCAACTCGACGCCAACGGCGTTGCAAACATCACGGTGGCAGAGGTGGACGGTGGTTCGGCGGATAATTGCGGAGCGCCTGATTTGTCGGTCAGCCCGGCGAGTTTTAGCTGCGCAAATTTGGGTGCGAACTCGGTCACGCTGACCGTCGCAGATGCCAGCGGCAACACCGCTACTTGCGCAGCGACCGTCAACGTCGAAGACGCCATTTTGCCAACGGTGGCTTGCCAAGACACGACCATTCAATTGAATGCCTCCGGCGTCGCCGTCGTCACGCCTGCGGAAGTGAGCGCAGGGAGCGGCGACAATTGCGCAGCGCCCACGCTTTCCGTCAGTCCAAATGCTTTCACCTGCGCCGACACGGGGGCAATTTCGGTCACGCTGACCGCAACGGATGCGAGTGGCAACGTCGCCACTTGCACCGCCACCGTCACCGTGCAGGACACGATTTCGCCAACGGCAATTTGCCAAAATCTCATCGTGTCAATGGACGCCACCGGCAACGCCGACATCTCCGCCGCACAAGTCAACAATGGCAGCAGCGACAACTGCGGTGCGCCCGATTTGTCGGTCAGCCCGGCAAGTTTTAGCTGCAATCCTCCTTCGGGAAGCGGCGTCGGCACACACGTTGTCACGCTGACCGCCTCGGATGGCAGCGGCAACACGTCAACTTGCTCCGCCGTCGTCACCGTCGTGGACGACCTCTTCCCGGAGGCGATTTGCAAAAACATCACCGCCACCCTCGACCCGGCAACTGGCAGCGTGAGCATCGCCGCTTCACAAATTGACGACGGCTCGACGGACAATTGCTCGATTGCTTCGATGAGTCTTGCGCCGAGTGTTTTTAGCTGCGCAAACGTTGGCATTCAACAGGTTACGCTCACCGTGAGCGACCCTTCGGGCAACGTCGGAACTTGCATTGCGACGGTCACCGTCGTCTCCAATTTCACCGCAAACGCAGGCGCTGACCTCACGCTTTGCACTGGTCAGAGCGACACGCTGAATGCCTCCGCAACCAATGGCGGGGGGACTTTCAGCTATGCCTGGAGTCCGGCGGCGGGTTTGAATGCGACCAATATTCCCAACCCGATTGCCAGCCCTGCCGCCACCACGATTTACACGGTCGTCGTCACCGACGGCAATGGTTGCTCGGACAGCGACGAGGTGACAGTCAGCGTGGTTCCTGCGCCGGTGGCGGCGGTTTCGACCAACAGCCCGGTTTGCCAGGGCGGCGAGTTGAGCCTGTCGGAAATCGGCGGCAGCACTGGGGTCACCTGGACTTGGACGGGGGCGAATGGCTTCAATTCCAACCTGCAAAACCCGGCGATTGCCAACGCTACGCCGCTCAATTCGGGCACGTATTCCGTGACCGTGACTGCCGGAAATGGCTGTTCCGCCACCGCCTCCGCCGACGTGGTAGTTTATGCTGCGCCAGTCGCCGATGCGGGTTTGGACGTGACGATTTGCGAGAGCGACACGGCGCAAATGCAGGCAGCGGGCGGCTCCGGCAGCGTTCCCAACGGCTACGTTTGGAGTCCGAGCGCCACTTTGAGCGCATCGAATATTGCCAACCCGCTGGCGTTCCCGCTGACCACGACGACCTACTCGGTCACCGTCACCGACGCCAACAATTGCACCGACACCGACGAAGTGACCGTCGCCACCGTGCCGCTGCCAACCATCGGCGGCGTGTTAGCCAACTGCGACGCCAGCCTGACCACTTACTCCGTGCAATTGACTGCCTCCGGCGACCAACTGACTGCCTCTGCCGGAACGGTGAGCAACAACGGCGGCGGTTCGTGGACGGTTGCAGGCGTCCCGGCTGGCGCAAGTCTGACCCTCATTTCGACCAATTCGGCGACGGGCTGCGATGCGCAAATCCTTGTGAATGCGCCGAATTGCAACTGCCCCGCCGTTGCTGCTCCTTCCGCCTCTGGCGGAGTCGGGGGTGATGTTGAAATTTGTGAAAACGAGCCAATTCCTGCGCTGGTCGTCACGGTCGGGGCAGGCGAAACGGCGGATTGGTACGATGCTGCCACCGGCGGAACTTTGCTTGCGCAAGGCACGACGAGCTACGTGCCGACTGCCGCCGGGAGTTTTTTCGCAGAAACAAGGGTGCTGGTGAACGGCTGCGTCAGCGCCGTGCGCACGGAACTGACGTTGACCATTCATCAAAATCCGCAAGCGGATGCAGGCGACGTGGCGAACATTTGTGAAGGCGGCGCTGCCCAACTCGACGGCAGCGGCAGCAGCAGCGTGAACGGGGCTTTGACTTTTGTCTGGTCGCCTGCGGCAACGCTCGACGACCCGGCGCTGCCCAATCCGCTTGCTTCGCCTGCCGCCACCACTGTTTATACTTTGACGGTCACGGACGTGGAAGGCTGCACCGACGAGGCGCAGGTGGGGGTAATTGTAAATCAAGTCAATGCGCCGACACCGGGGGCTGACCAAACGGCTTGCGCTGGTGGCACGAACCCAACTTTGACCGTCAGCGTGGGGGCAGGAGAAACGGCGGATTGGTATGATTCCGCCATCGGCGGGACTTTGCTGACGCAAGGCACGACGAGCTTCGTGCCTTCTCAAAATGCGCCGGGCGTCTATGTTTTTTATGCGGAAACGAGATTAATTGCGGGCAACTGCATCAGCCCGACCCGGACGCCGGTGAGCCTGATTTTGAATGCGCCGCCCGTTGCTGTCGCCTCTCTCGCCTCTGGCGGAGTCGGGAGTGATGTTTGCGAAGGTCAAAGTTTGCAACTCGACGCCTCTGCCTCGACCGGCGCTTCGCCATTGAGTTTTGCCTGGAACAATGCCGCTTCGCTCGACGATGCCAACCTCGCCAATCCCACGGCAACGCCTTCTGTCACAACGATTTACACCGTCACCGTCACCGACGGAAACGGCTGCACGGCGACCGCCGGAGCGACGATTTTCGTGAATGCCAACCCAAGTTTAGCGCTCGGCTCGCCTGCTTGCGACCCGACTTTCACCAACTATTCTTTCAGCGTAAACCTGACCGGCGGCGACCAATTGACCGTCTCCGTTCCCGGCTCGGTCAGCGGCAGCGGCACGAGTTACACCGTCACCGCACCGAGCGACCAAGACCTGATTTTGACCGCCACGAACAGCGCAACCGGCTGTTTTTCAATGCAAAACGTGAACGGGTTGGACTGCAACTGCGCCACCACTTTGCCTCCCGTTTCCTCCGGCGACTTGTCGGTTTGCGAGGGGGCGGCAACGCCAACGCTGTCGGTCACGGTCGCCGCCAACGAGACGGCGGATTGGTATGATGTTGCCACCGGTGGCACGGCACTGGCGATTGGCACGACGAGCTACTCCCCCTTTGGCGGCACGGCGGGCGTCTATGTTTTTTACGTTGAAACACGAAACACGGGCAACGGCTGCCTGAGCAACAGCCGCACCCCTATCACACTGACCATCAATGTTTTGCCTACGGCAAATGCAGGCGTTGACGCCAGTTTTTGCGAAGGCGGAACCGCTATTTTGAATGGCTCCGGTACGGGGGTGGGAACGCTTGTTTACGGCTGGTCGCCTGCAACGGGACTGGACGACCCGGCATCGGCGACGCCCATTTTCACGCCGGGCGCTGCCGGTTCCGCCAATTTCACCCTGACCGTCACGGATGCCAATGGCTGCTCGGCGACGGATGCGGTTGACCTGGCGATTGAGCCAAAACCCTTGCTGGCATTGGGTTCTCCGGTTTGCAACGGTTTGGTTTATTCGTTCACACTGACCACCGATGCCAGCCAGGTGACTGCTTCGGCAGGGACGGTGACGGGCGGCGGCGGCTCGTTCACGGTGAGCGACGTCGCCAGTTTGATGGACGTGATTATCACTGCCACGAACCCGCTCACGGGCTGCTTCAACCAGCAAACGGTGACGGGTCTGGACTGCAATTGCACGGGTTTGGTGAGCGCACCTGTTTCTGGCGGCGACCAGTCGGTTTGCCAGGGGGCGAGCTTGCCTGCGCTGACGGTGACGGTGAATGCGGGCGAGATTGCAAACTGGTTCGATGCGCCGACGGGCGGGTCGCAGCTTGCGGCAAACACGACCATTTTTACCCCGCCGGGGGCAGGCATTTTTTACGCCGAAGCGGTCAATCTCGCCACCGGCTGCAAGAGCGACAACCGCACCGCCGTTGTGCTCACGGTGAATACTGCGCCTGCGGCGAACATCTCCGGCGACCTTTCGATTTGCGACGGTTCGAGCAATATTTTGACTGCCAGCGGCGGCACGGGCTTCGTTTGGAATACCCTGGAAACAACGCCTGCCATCAACATCAGCACCGCCGGAAGCTACTCGGTCACCGTCACCGACGGAGCGACGGGCTGCTCGGCAACCGCCACCGCAACGACGACGCTCAATGCTCCGCCGACGGTTGGCATTTCCGGCAACCTTGTGATTTGCCCGGGCGCAGTTGCCACATTGACCGCCAGCGGCGGGTCGAGCTACATTTGGAATACGTTGGAAACGGCACCTGCCATCAGCGTCAGCGCCGCCGGAAACTACTCGGTCACCGCCACCGACGGGGCGACGGGCTGCTCGGCGAGCACGAGCCAGGCGGTGACGACGGGGGCGACGCCTGCGATTTTAATGGGGTCTTCTTCGCCGGTTTGTTCTGGCGAAAATTTGGAATTAAGCGAAGCGGGCGGGCAGGCGGTTCAGTGGTCGTGGACGGGAGCGGGCGGCTTCGTTTCGAGCGAACAGAACCCGGTGATTTTGAATGCAAATGTGGCAGTGGGCAGCTACTCGCTCACGGTCACGAGCGCCGACGGCTGCACGGCTACGGCGAGTTTGGAGGTGGCGCTTTCCGCCGGTGCGGATTTCGAGGCGAAATTTCTGACCGCCGCCACCGCCTGCGAGGGCGACACGCTGCATTTCATCGAAATCAGCGACACCGACCTGCTGCCCGATGCCTTCTCCTGGGATTTCGGCGACGGCACGACGAGCGACGAGCGTGACCCGGCGCATATTTTCACCGAACCGGGCACGTACCAAATTTCAGTGGTGGTTTTCAGCGATGACTGCCCGAACCTTTCCATCACGAAGACCATCGAAATCCTCGGCGGCTGCCGCCTGAATTTGAACAACCGGGAGTTTGCTTTCGTCAATCTCTTCCCGGCAGTGAACGACGGGGATTTCCGGCTGGAGGTGGACATGAAGCTGCGGCAGGATTTGCTGGTGGAGATTTACGACGTGAGCGGGGTGAAGTGGGAAAGCAGACTTTTCAAGGATGCCAAACATCTGCGGGAGGAATTTCGGATGGAAAAGGAGGGGGTGTTTTTTGTGTATTTGCAGACGGCGAGCGGGCGGGTGGTGAGGAAGGGGGTGGTGGTGAGGTGAGACTTCTCCCCTACCCTTTCTTCTCCGGTAACTGCTTCAAAGTTGGCAAATTGGTGAGTATCTGCATCTGGTAAATTGCAATTTCATTGAGCTTGGCTGCCCGTTCATCCTGACTCAGCCCCTCCCGGATAAGCTCGGCATTAATGGCTTCGAGATTGGCGAGAATGATGAGTTGCTCCGGTGAGGCATGGTCACGCATGTTGCCTTTTGCATCAGGATTTGCGAGCCGCCACTGTTGAGCGGTAACACCAAACACGGCAACATTGAGCACGTCGGCTTCGCTGGCGAAGTAGAATTTTTCCCGGCGGGAATGCCAGTCAATCAGCGGCACGAGGTTGGTGCGCACGGCGTCGGTGTGGAGGTGGTAGTTGACTTTGGAAAGTAAGCGGCGGACATCCCAGCCAAGTGCTTCACGAGCTGATTTACTTTCCTGTTCCTTCAGGCGTTGAAATTCTTGGATAAGGTAAAGCTGAAAGGTAGGGCTTAACCAAGAGCAGAAATTAACGGCGATATCGCGGTGCGCAAAAATGCCACTGCCATACCTGCCGGTTTTGCTTGTAATGCCTATAGCGCCTGTAGCTTCCGCCCATTTTTTTGGGGTGAGGTTAAAAGCATTGGCGCCCGCCTCGTTTTTAATTCTAACGAATTCGTTAGAATTAAAACCAGGGTTATTCAACTGTTCCCACACGCCCAAAAACTCGACGGTATTTTTGTTCCGCATCCAGCCGTACACTGCAAATTCGTCATCGAATTTCCGCATGATGTCGGAAAGGGAAATGTAATCTTCTGCCTTTGGCCGGGGCAGCAAAGCGATCTCGAAACCTTCGACGGTGATTGTCTTTTTCGCCATGTTTTAATTTTTCCATTCTAATTCCCTCGAATTCGGTGGAATTAGAATGTGGTTTAGCTTCGATTATCAGCGGCATCATTCTAACTGCTGTATTTGCCGGCTTTAAAATTTGGATTGTGAAGCGTCTCCTATGTTTCCAGGAAAAGACGCAATTAAAATTCTGCTTATTTCAAGCTTTTGACTTGCATTTCATGCGCCTGCAAAATCGGCGCAAAATGCGGATTTTCCAGTTCCACAATTTTGGCTTTCACCATTTCACGCAGGATGCGCTCGTGGCGGAAATCTTCGATATCGAGCGGTCTTTGCAAGGTTTTTTCTTGCTCGTCTATAACCGTTTTGGAAACGGAATTTTCGCAAAGCGCATCAATGGCTCGCTGGGTGATGCCGGGGTCGGCGGTGGTGAGTTCCCTGATTTTTTCATTGATTTTTTGGGTAAGCTCGTCTTTCAGTAATTCGATTTTTTGTTTCAATTGCTCCAAACGGGCTTGTTCCTGTGCCTCGGCTTTGCGTTTTAATTCTTCCTCCTTCGGGTCGGTGTAGCCGTTTTTCAACGCATGAACGAAGAAACCGGCGACGCTGGATTTGATTTGATTCTGCGCCTTTGCCCGCCGGGTGACTCGCAGCGCCTGGTTGACGTGCTCCTCGGTGCAGCCTTCCAAAAGTTCGAGGAAAACCGAGGGGGTCACGCCTAATTTTTGCACCACTTCGCCGTGAAACAGGTTGAAAAGGCGGTCTTTTTCAGTTTCCGAAGGCAGGTCTTTTGGCGGGGCGGGAAAAGGCAAAGCCAATGGTTTGGCAATCAACTCGCCCCGCGCTACACGAAGCGACGTTTCATCTTTCCGCTGGAAAACGAAGCGCACCGCCGCTACTTTTCTGCCTTCTTTGAGTTTTTCCAACTTGCTGATGGTGAGGTCAGTATGTGCGTTGATGTCTCGCACGGAGGGGGCAATTACCTTTTGAAAAAAATTGCCGAACAAGGGATATTCCTCATTTAACTCGAACATCCGCTTCATCTCGTCAAAGCCCAGGGTGCGCTCGCCAATGCTTTCATATTGTTTCAGCAACTCGTAAAACCGAACGGGATAAGCGCCGAGCTTCACCACGTTTCTCAGGTCGTAGGCAGTGAAATTGCGCTGCAATTGCAGCAGCAACGGCTTCATCTGCGGGTCAATGGTGATGTCCACGTATTCCTGGGTTTCCACTCCCCTACCCTTTTCGCCTTCGGATAAATAATTGACGGAGCGGATGATATGATACTCGGTTTCCCGCTGAAAGCCCCGGTCTTCGTTGCTCACGTTGAAGACTTTGCGCATGAGGTTGCGGGCGGCGTCTCGCAAAAAGGCGTAGGACTGCGCCGAGGTCAGCCCGAAGGTCTTGATGACGTCCTTGTACCAAATGCGGTAAGCCGTGAAGTCTTCGTCTTCCCGGCGGATGTGCGCCAGCACGGACAGGAAGACCCGGGTCTCCCAAATGTCAAACTTATACCTCGCTTCGATGAGCTGGTTCGACTTCTTGATGAGGGTGATACCCTTGCTGGTCTTCTGTTTACGTTTCATGCTTTTTTAAGTATAACTAAAATGGAACACTATCTAAGCTCCGTTTTACCGAAAACTGCTCTGAAAGGCGCAACTGTAACTGATTTGGAATAAAAATGCCGCCTTTTTTCCGAAAAACAGCCTTTTTATAACTGATTTGGAACACTTTGACGACGAAGCTCGCTGGCAAAAAAAATGAATGAAAATGCCGCCTGGCGAATAACCGATTTGGAACACTTTACCGAAATCTCACCCCTCCCCCCCTCTATCGCAGGCTAAAAACGGTTAAAAAATGGCTAAAAACTAGGGTTTCCAGGCAAATGTAACCGAAATGGAAAAAAAAATAACCAAATTGGAAAATTCCTCTCTTCCAATCGGGTTATATTTTGTTCCAAATTCGTTGCAGTTTATTCCAATATGGTTACAATAGCTTCCAAAAGAGGTATAGTTGCTTCCAAAAGAGGTATAATTTGGCGGCTAAGTTGTTGTTAATCAAGCCAGTCCGAAGGTTTAAAAGATATAAAAGGATGAAAAAATAGAAAAGCAACAACAAAGACTTGGGCTGTTGTTGGTGTTGAAAAAAGAGAGTTATAATTTAAAAGCGGCTTAGGCTGGATTAGACACTGGCGCTAACTTTAAGCGAAACGCGTAAGAGGTTTTGGAATTTGCAGTAGTTCAGTAAGTACTGAAATAAGTAATTCAGTATATTTTAAGTGCCGGCTACTGAAATACTGAAATACTGTTTTCAGTATTTCAGTTGCAACCTACGTATCGGATACCTTCAAGGTATCCGATACGCGGGCGCTGTTTAAGAAAGTGTCGAATAAATCAGTCTGACTACTTACTGAAATCAGTAAACCAGTACTTCAGTCAATATTTTTCAAATTGAGATTATCTTTTTTGCTCGTCGGCTGAAATGCTAATTTACTGAGTTGCTTTCATCCGTACTTACTGAAGTACGGATTTACTGAAGTACGGATTTCCGTATTTACTGAAAAACTGAGTTGCTGATTTACTTTTATCCGCACTTGCGGAACTGCTGATTTAAAGATTTGCTGAAATACTGAAATCAGTTTTACCTTCGCCAAAAACAATCAAAAAAATGGCATCCATCATTGCAATAGCCAACTTGAAGGGTGGGGTAGGGAAGAGCACCCTTTCCCAAAACCTCGGCGTCAGCCTTGTCAAACAAGGGCGCAGCGTGTGCATCGTGGACACGGACACGGAACAAAAATCAACCGCAGAATGGGGCGAACGGCGGGAGGCGAGAGGGCACGACCCGCTTGCCGTGCATCTCGTGCAGGAGGAGCGGCTGGCAAAAGAAGTCAGCGAATTTTCTAAAAAGTACGACTTCGTTTTGGTGGACGGGTCGCCTGCATTGAGCGAAGTAGCGACAAAAATCATGATGGTCGCCGACCTGGTGCTCGTGCCCGTAATGCCGAGCGGCAACGATTATGGGGCGCTCGAAAAATTCCTCGTGCGCTACGACGACGTCCGGGCGATGCTCCAGGCAAGAGGTATCGAGCTTGAGCTTGCCGTCGTGCTCAATGGCTACAACGACCGCGTGATTGTCAATAAAGCCATCAGCGAAGCCATCAAAAAGCTGGACGTGCCGGTACTGAAAACGGAAATTGCCCACCGGGCGGCTTACCAGGAAGCCAACCTCACCGGCGCCGGTGTGCTCGAATTGACCGACCGAAAAGCGGTGCAAGAAATCGAGGCGCTCACCGAAGAAGTGCTGAAAATTCTTCAGAGTTGATAAGAGTTTATAAGGGTTGATGCAGATGGCGAAAGCCTCAAACTGCTCATTATCAACCCTTATCAACCTTTATCAACCCTTATCAACTCAAAAAAAAATGGCAAAAAAGAACTTCGACGACTTCGTCCAATCGGCAGGCAGGAAGCCCAAACTATCGCCGGAAGAGGTGGAAGAAATGGCTAAAAAACTTCACCAACCCAGCGCCGAAGCGCCGCCGCCTGCTGCAACTCCCGTTGCCACAAAATCGCCTGCCGCCCCAAAAACAACCCTTCGCCCGGCTGCTGCACGAGCGGCAAAAAGGAAGGGTCGTTCCGTGGAAGAGGCAGAGCCTAAAGAAAAAGTCAGAATCACCATTGACCTGGGAAAAGATTTGTACAAGCGCATGAAACTGACCGTCGTGGAGCGGGACACTGAAATTTCCACTTACGTGCGGATGCTGATTGAAAGCGACTTGAACAAAAAGAAAGGGTAGGGTAGGGGACGACGCTGTAGCTCACAACCGGCTCTTTAGCTGCTCCGCCTCCGGGTAAAAAACGTGGCTTTGGTCAGCCAAAATGCTCCGCAGCAAATTCTGGAATTCAGGCTTGTTTTTCCCGACTTTCAAGTACGTCAGCAATAAGTACCACTCCGCTTTTTGCCGGTTCAGGGTGGAGGAGGTGGACCCGATGACTTGCTCGAATGCGCTTGCGGCGAGCGAATATTGTTCGAGCCGGTAGTGGCATTCTCCTTTCAAAAAGAGCAAATTTTCCTGCCCCGTCGAATCCGCCAGCAGCGTTTGCAGGTCGGACATAGCTGCGGCATAATCTTCCTGCTGAATTTTTTCAATCACCCCGGCAACGGAAGCTGGAATTCCCGTTCTGCTGTTGCGAAGGGAAGGGCTGTTTTCCGTAAAATATTCATCCGCCAAAGCATTTGCTTCGGGCTGTAAAATCCAAAGGGTCACGAAAATGCCTGCCAGCAACACGACGCAGGCAGCGGCGGCATAAGCAAAAACACGGCGGCGAAACAGGACGATTTTGCCGGTTTTTCCCTGCCGCTCTTCGAGCGTCTGCTTGTCCAGTTTCCACTCTTTCAGGTTGGCTTTCAGGTCATTGCGAAGCGACAGGTGCATCGCTCGATGTTCCATGCGGTGCAGTTCCAGCTCTTGGCGAGGGCAGGATTTTCTGCCAGTTCTTGCTCGAAGTTTGCCTGCTCCTGCTCGTTCATCTGCCAGAACAGGTAAGCTTCGATACGGTCGAAAAATAGGTCCTGGTTCATGACTGTGGATTTGCACGAATGAGGGATGAATGAAAGTTTGGCTCATGTTCCTTTCGGGGTGTAACCTAACCGTGC
>CAZHLB010000070.1:0-15118 GCA_964533005.1 uncultured Saprospiraceae bacterium | reverse complement strand
TTGGCGCTACATTTGGCCCACACACCCCAATATTTTTTGGGCGGGGGTACTGTTTTTTATTTTTTCCAAAAAAAAAAAAAAACCAGTACCCGCTCCCTTCAAGTGTTATTTCATGCTATTCGACAGACTTTTTTTCAAGCTCATCCTCGCCATTCTCCTTTTTTCCGCCTGTAAAAAGCAAACCCAATTCAGGCTGCTCCCGCCAAAATCCACCGGCATTGACTTCGCCAACGTCATCACCGAAAAAGACACGATGAACATTCTCGACATGGAATTCGTGTATAACGGCGGCGGCGTAGCGGCGGGCGACCTCAACGGCGACGGGTTGCAAGACCTTTATTTTACGGGAAACCAGGTGGACAACATGCTCTACCTGAACCGGGGAAAACTCAAATTCGAGGACGTGACCCAAGCGGCTGGCGTCGGCAAAACCATGCCTCATCAGTGGTCGTCGGGCATCAATATTTTGGACATCAATCTCGATGGCAAACTCGACGTCTATGTCTGCAACACCATCAATCCCGACCCGGAACAGCGGCGCAACTTGCTGTTTATCAACGAAGGAAACGATGCGCAGGGCATCCCGCATTTCAAAGAATTGGCGAAAGCCTACGGTTTGGACGACCCCAGCCACAGCTCCAATGCCCAGTTTTTCGACTACGACAACGACCAGGATTTGGACGTTTTCATCGCCGTCAATTTCATTGACCAGCAGTATCCCAACCAATTCCTGACCCGCACCTACGACGGCTCGTCGCCAACCCGTGATATTTTGCTGGAAAACAATTGGAGCGACTCGCTGGGGCATCCCGTTTTCACCGACGTGAGCTTGCGGGCGGGCATCGTGCTGGAAGGCTACAGCCACAGCGCCCTCATCTGCGACTTCAACGAGGATGGCTGGCAGGACATTTACGTCGCCAACGATTACCAAAGCAACGATATCCTCTACCTCAACAACGGCGCACCTGCCCAATCACCATTTACCAATCACCAATCACCTACTTTCACCAACCGCATCGCCGACATTTTCAAGCACCAAGCCATGTCCTCGATGGGCAGCGACGTGGCGGACGTCAACAACGACGGGGCTCCCGATGTGTTCGTGACCGAAATGCAGCCTTACTTCAACAAGCGCAAAAAGCTTTTCCAGGGCGGCAGCAGCTACCAGCGGTACATATTCAATGAGCAGTACGATTACGAATATCAGTACACCCGCAACATGCTCCAACTCAATCGTGGCATCCATCCGGAGACAGGTTTGCCCGTTTTCAGCGACGTCGGAATGTTTGCCGGAGTGCAGGAAACGGACTGGAGTTGGACGAGCCTTTTCGCCGATTTCGACAACGATGGGTGGCAGGATTTGTACGTCGCCAACGGCTTTCCACGAGACGTGACCGACCATGATTTTGCAGATTTCCGCAAGTCCATCGCCAGCACTTTGACGCCGAAAGCGGATTTGTACGCCATGATTCCGGAGGTGAAGTCGCCCAATTTCATGTTCCAAAATTCACCGCCTGATTCGCTCGGCGGCAGCGTACCTATATATAAAGATGTGTCGAAAGCGTGGGGGCTTGCCATCCCGTCCTTTTCCAACGGAGCCGCTTCCGCCGACCTCGACAACGACGGCGACCTCGACCTCGTGGTTAACAATATTGACGACCCGGCTTTTGTGTTTGAAAATCAACTCAATCCCGCCAAAAAAAAGGCTTCCAACGCCAACTACCTGCGCCTGAAACTCGAAGGCGCACCCAAAAATCCCGACGCTTTTGGCGCAACGGCAGAGGCATTTTTTGGCGGAAAACGCCAAAAAGCTTTCCTGCTTTCCGCAAGAGGCTACCTGTCTCAATCGGAAAATGTGGTGCATTTCGGCTTGGGAAATGCGGCAACCGCAGATTCGGTCGTGGTCATCTGGGCGAGTGGCGCAGGGCGGACGGTTTTGAAAAATGTCGTTGCCAACCAGACTTTGCAAGTCAATTTTTCCAGCGAAAACAACGCTTCCCCTGTCGCCTCATCCCTCATCCCTCATCCCTCATCCCTGTTCGCAAGCGTCGCAGCGCAGCACGGCTTGGCTTTTCACAGCCAGGAAAACGACTTTATTGACTTCAATTTCCAGCGAACCCTGCCGCACAAAGTTTCCCAACCGGGGCCCGCCATCGCCGTCGGCGACGCCAACGGCGACGGGCTGGACGACATCTTCCTAACCGGCAGCAGCCGCAACGACCAGACCTGGTTTTTGCAGCAGGCAGGCGGCAGGTTTGTCCAAAAAACGGTGCGCTACAAAACTGAAATCGTGCAAAAAGAGGAAGACGTCGCCGCCCTGCTTTTCGACGCCGACGGTGACGGCGACAACGATTTGTACCTCGTGCGAGGCAGTGGTCAGTCGCCGGAAGGAGACTCGTTGTATCAGGATGTGCTTTGTCTGAACGACGGCAAGGGCAATTTCAAAATCGCCCTGGAAGCCTTGCCCGTCAAGCATTCCAATGGCTCCTGCGTCAAAGCTGCCGACTTCGATGGCGACGGCGATTTGGATTTGTTTGTCGGCAGCCGGGTCTTGCCGAAGGCATACCCGATGCCCGACCGCAGTTTTTTGCTGCGCAACGACTCAACCCCCCTCCGAGGGGGGGCAGGGGGGGTGAAATTCACCGACGTAACCGAAGCCCTCTGCCCCGACCTGCTCAAGCCCGGCATGGTCACCGACGCCCTCTGGACGGATTTCAACGCCGACAATCAACCCGACCTCCTCCTCGCCTGCGAATGGCAACCCCTCAGATTCTTCCAAAATGAAAAAGGCGCCCGCCTCATCCCTCATCCCTCATCCCTCATCCCTCAAAAGGGTTGGTGGAACAGCCTCGCCGCCGCCGACCTCGACAACGACGGCGACACGGACTATATCGCTGGCAATTTTGGCGAAAACCTCTATTTCCGCTGCACGTCCGAGGAGCCACTACGCATCTATGCCAAAGATTTTGACGGCAATCAGGCGGTTGACCCGTTCATCTCCTGCTACTGGAAAGACTCGCTCGGCGACAAACACGAATTTTTTTACCACCCACGAGAAGACGTGATAAAACAGATGCCTTCCTTCCGCAAAAAATTCAACACGTTTGGCGAGTACGGCGAGGCGACGGTGCAGGAGATTTTTACAAAAGAAGAACTGACAGGCGCAACGATTTTAGAAGCCAACTGGATGAAAACCAGCGTTTTGGAAAACCTCGGCGGAGGCAAATTCCGCCTGCAAGCCCTGCCCGCCGAGGCGCAACTCGCCCCGGTTTACGGCATCCTCCCGCACGACGTGAACAGCGACGGCTGGCTCGATTTGCTGCTCGTCGGCAACGACTACGGCATGGAATTGCAGCAGGGTAGGGCGGACGCTTTCGCCGGTTTAGTGATTTTGAACAAGGGGAAATGGCAATTCGACCCGGTGGGTTTGGAGCAAAGTCATTTTGTCGTTCCCGGCGATGCACGGGCGCTGGCGAGCGTGGTTGCCGGGCAAGGCGAGGAGTTGATAATTGCGACGCAAAGCGCTGATTCTCTGCGGGTTTTTGCGCCGATGCAGGCAGGCGGCAGGCACTTTTTTCCAGTGAAAAAAGAGGAAGTCAGGGCAGTTTTTACCTTGAAAAATGGCGGGCAGCGGGTGGAGGAATTTTACTGGGGCAGCGGTTTTGGCTCGCAAAAAGGCAGGTACGTGGCGTTGGATGAAAACGTGAAAGCGGTTGTGCTTTTTGACCGGCAGGGTCGGCAGACGAGGAATCTGCCAGAGTTTCGATGAAACCTTTCCGAAAGTTTCAAACTTTCGGAAAGGTTTGCCCAATACCAAAGCCTCACCTAACCACCACTAGCCGCTTCACCTGCAACCGCCATCCCTCCGCCTGCACCATTACCAAATACATCCCCTCCTCCAAATCTCGCAGCGGCAAGCGCACCGCTCCACCTGCTATTTCAACAAAATTTTCCTCGAAAACTTGCCTGCCAAATTGGTCGCAAACCCGCACCACGACTGGCTTTCCCGCAAATTTTTCCAAATACAGCCACGTAGCCTCGCTCGCCGGGTTCGGGAAAAGATGAACCTCCGCCGGGTCGAGCGGAAAATGAGCCTGACCGACGTTGCTAAAAACCTCCTCGCCACCTTTCAACAACAGGCGGATGCGGTAAAAATTATCGCCGTCAGCCGGTCGCTCGTCGTTTGCCCGGTACAGTTTCACTTCGCTGTCATCACTCAAATTGCCTTGCTCGCCGACCGGCTGGAAATGCTCGCCATCGGTTGATTTCTCCAAAATGAAACGGTCGTTTTTCCAGCCCGTGTTATTCACCCAAAAAAGCTCGACGTGTTGCTCCTGCTGAAATGCCTGCAAATCGAGTAGGTCTCCGTCGCCAAAAACGACGAGCAATTGAGTGCAGGTTGCGCCGTCGCAAGGACCCAAAAAGTCGCCATGCGCCAGGTGTTCGGCGACAGCGCCTTGCCCGTAGCATTTGGTTACACCGTTGTGGCAGACGACGACTTTGTTGTTGTTGTTGCCACATTTCCAGTCGTTTATGAGGTCGTCGAAGCCCGGATAAAATTTGCAATCAGGCAAGTCGTCGCCGTTGTTATCCACCGAATCGTCGCCGCCGGGGCAGAGGTCGCAAACGTTGCCAACACCATCGCAATCATCATCCGCCTGGTCGAGGTTGGGGTCGTCGGGGCAGTTGTCGAGACAGTCGCCGAGGTCGTCGCCGTCCGAGTCGAAACCTTCATCCACCTGCAGGTCGCAATTGTCGTCCATGCCGTTGCAAACCTCAGTGGCAGAAGTATTTACGTTGAAATCGCCATCGTCGCAGTCGGTGTCGTCAGCGACTTTTCCCGCCGGTTGGTAGCAATTGAGATTGGCGACGTTGGGGTCGCCAAAACCATCACCGTCGTTGTCGGCGTGCCACACGATGGAGTCGCTTTCGAGCAAGACCACGGCATTTCCATCCGGGCAGGCTACGTAGAGGTGGCAGCCATCGGCGCTGGATTTTAAACTGAAGGGGCTAATCAGGTCTTGAACATTCAGCACGCCTTCCCTCGCCGTTCTCGCAGGGGTGAGACTGCCGGTAATGTTGTTCCGGTGGAATCCCTGAACCGCATTTTCCAAAGCTCCGGTCACGAAAACCCGGTTGCCATCGCCACTGACAGTAACCCCATTTGCGCCCTGAATGCCATCCACCCCGCCAACGCCATCGAACAAGGCAGTGGAAAAACTGAGCGAGCCATCGCCCGCATTCCGGTTGAAAACGGCGAGCGCATTGTCTTGATAGCCAGCGCAGTAGAGGTTTTTTCCATCCGGGCTGAGGGCGATGTAATAAACGCCAGCGAGCCCGTCCACGCCGCCAACGCCGTCTTGCACCATCGAGGCAGGCGTCAAAGCGCCGGTAGCTTGGTTGCGGCTGTAAGTGCGGATTGACCATTCGTAAGCTCCGCTCACGTACAAAAAATCGCCGTCTGGACTGCAAGCCACGTCAATCAACCCCCACTGATTGAACTGAGCGTTGATGGGCACAATCGTGTGCGATTCCAGGAAAGTGAGCATTCCGGTCGAAGCGTTCCGGTTGTAAACGTGCAGTTCGTTGGCGAAAAAAACAGCCAGATAGACCTGGTTTCCGTCGGGACTGACTGTGCAATTGACCGCACCCGACAAGCCGCCGATGGTCTGCACCCAAGCCAATTCGCCGGTCGTCGGGTTGCGGCTGAAAACGGAAATGGCGCTTTCGTTGTAGCCTGCGGCGTAGAGAAAAAGCCCGTCGGGACTGAGGTCTATGTCGTTCACGCCACCGAGTCCCTGCACGTTGTCCACGCCATTTTGCACCATGCCGAGGTAGGTGAGAAAGCCGTCGCCCGACGTGCGGGAAAAGATGGCGATGGATGCGTCGAAGAATCCGCAAGCATAGAGAAAATCTTCGTCGGGGCTGATGGCAATGCTGCGGACGTTGGCGAGACCGTCCACACCGGAGACGCCGTCCTGGTGACTTTCCACGAAATATTGGGCACTGGCAGGTGGGCTGGCAAGAAACCAAGCGAAATGGATGGCAATGAGCAAGTGAATGTTTGTTTTCATTAGTGCTTGAATTTTGACGGGCAAGTTGCTGCTTGCCGAAGCAAAATTCAGGCAGGCGGCAGCCGGTTCCGACGGTGAAAAGATTTGGGATTATGTCGGGCTTGGGTGAATCTTGGTGTAGCCAAGCTCCAATTTGGCGGTGTTGCTCATCGCCAAACTGGAGTTTGGCTACACTTTTCTCTCAAAGCCGACATGAGCCAAGATTTGATTAGCAAGCAGTTGGGGCAACTTGGGCAATTAGAATTCAGACCACTCTTGGGCAAAAGACAGGGATGCAGCTTTTATCTAAATAGGTGACTTTCAGGAGGACAGGTAAGGATTACTTTAGGAGAAACAGTCTTACTTTCCAAAAGTAGAAAGCGGGGCGTCGTCGTCGCAAGCCTATTTCTTATTCGGCGGGAATTGCGTGAAAAGTGGCTGGTAATTATTCAAATTCGGTCGAGGAAGGAAACGTCGGATAAATCAACCGGCGCTCTTATTTTTCCGCCATGCAAACCGTTTTTCCGCTCAAGCAAATCGCCAGCCCGCAAAATCCTTTCATCAAAAACATCGCCTTGCTTGTCCACAAGGCAAGCGAGCGCAAGGCGCAAGGGCTGTTCGTGGCGGAAGGCTTGCGGGAGTTGGAACTGGCACTGCGGTCTGGCTACGAGGCGACGGCACTGCTTTTCGACGAGGCGCTCACGCCGCTGAAAATGGTGCAAGACTTGGCGGCGACCGCCAAAATTCCGCCTGCGGAAATCATCTCCGTCACCGCCCCGGTGATGGAAAAAATCGCCTACCGCTCCAGCGTGGCGAATGTGGTGGGGCTTTTCAAGGTGAAAAATTTCAGGCTCGACGACCTTTCGTATCGTGCCGCTCCCTTTTTGTTGGTCGTGGAAAGAGTTGAAAAACCTGGCAACCTGGGTGCAATTCTGCGCACCGCCGACGCCGCCGGGTTGGATGCTTTGCTTTGCTGCGACCCGCTCACTGACGTTTTCAATCCGAACATTATCCGGGCAAGTTTGGGGGCGGTTTTCACCGTGCCGGTCGTGGCGGTTTCATCGGAGGAAGCTGCGGAATGGCTGAAAAAGCAAGGCATTTCAATCCTTGCTACCTGGCTGGAAGCGGCAAAACCGCTGTATGAATGCGACTTGCGCCGCCCACTCGCCATCGTGCTGGGAGCAGAGGCGACGGGCATTTCCGAGTTTTGGATTCGGCAGGCAGACGAGAGGATTATCGTTCCGATGTTCGGGCAAGTGGATTCGTTGAACGTGTCGGCGACGGCGGCGGTGGCTTTGTTCGAGACGGTGCGGCAAAGGTTGAAAGTTGATGAAGGTTGATAGGGTTGATAAGGTTGATGCCTATCAACCTTATCAACCCTATTAACCTTCATCAACATTAAAAAGGGCTTCCGAACATCTCCGAAAGCCCTTCGACAATGCTACACGCAGCTGTCAATAAAATTTCGCAGTGATTGTCTGGACTCGCCAGTTTTGCGCTGAAGGCGTCCCAGCATTTCCTCCTCCTTGCCTTGTTCATACATCAGGTCGGAGTCGGATAGGTCGCCGTAGCGTTGCTTTAATTTGCCCTTGATAACGTTCCAGTTACCACGGACTTTGTCTGAGAAGATTGCCATAAGTAGTTGAATTAAAACTGGTTAGAAAATATTTCGAAGCACGGAAAACGAAGGGAATGGTTGAGGTATGAGGTATGAGTATGAGACCTCATACCTCATACCTCATACCTCAATCCATTCCCCTGTCTTTCATCCATCAAAATTTACATTGCGGAAGCAGCCCGTTCGCCCACGTCCCTGCCTCGGTCGCCGAAATAGGTGGAGACTTGAGTCAGGTACTCGTGCGTGGGATGGTTGGGCCAATTGTCCTTGTCGAAGCCGGGTGCATTTTCCAGCTTCTCTTTGCTCACGTTGAGCATGAATTTTTCCCGAGCCGTATCAATCGTAAAGGAATCCCAGGGAACGGCGAACAATTTGTCGCCCATGCCGAGGAAGCCGCCGTAGGAAAGCACGACGTAGGAAATCCGTCCATCGGACAGGTTAATCATCAAATCCTTGATGTCACCGAGGTCTTCGCCTGCGGGGTTGACCACGTCGGTACCGTTGATGCTGCTGGCTGACAATGTCATTGGATTCATAAGACAATCATTTTTTTGGTTAGAAAATTAGTGATTGGTGATTGGTGAGTAGTGATGGGTGATTGGGCTATCCAATTACCCATCACTACTCACCAATCACTAAAAATCGAATGGAAAACCATCCGTTGCGCAGGCAGCGGTACAGTTTTCAGGATGCGTCGTTTTGAATCGGGAATTTGCGTTTAAGAGCGGGCTTTGAATTCAGGCATATTCGGCAAACTGACAGGCATCAGGCGCTGCCTGAAAAATTCGAATGGGTCTTTGAAAAACGGAGGCTGAAAGGCGATGTTCAAGCTCGGCAAGTGGAATTTCCTACTTGAAAAAATGAGCAGTTATTCCATTCCTCACATTGCCAGGCTTTTGTGTGTCATAAATTTTTGCCGGGGCATGGCGTTGATTTGCTCAATCTTCCGCTTTACTTCTTCCATTTGCACTGCTATCAAATTGGAAAGTTCGACGGGCAGGTTTTCCGTGAGGCTTGCCAGGTGACATTCTTTGAGCGTCCCTCTTTCTGTCCGGTCGGCGATGGCGAGAATTTTTTCCCGGTTGTTCACGATGAGCGCCAATTTGACATCCTTCCAAGTCGTATGCAGGTGCGACCAGACGCCATCTTCCCGCCAAAAACGTTTCATGCGGCGGTCTTCCAAGTTAGTTAAAAGGTTGTTTGCCAATTCTTTGCGATAGGTAGCAAGGTCTTCGAACAAAATTTTGAGGTCTTGTTCCGTGGTGATGGCGGCGCAGTGACCGTAGTATTTTTCACTGTCCAGGTGAAGTTTCAGGAGGCGTTGGACTGCCTTTTCGGTAGTTTTCATTTTGCAGGATTTGGCAAAACAGGAGGGCTTGCTTTACATGCCCACACGCTTTTTTCTGAAACGGGGCACTTGTGAGGCATGTTCACCTGAAACCATCACTTCACCGTCACCCGCAGCGCCCGCAACCCCTGCGTTTCCTGCAAACGCTCCAATTCCACCTCCTCGATTTCATCTTCGATGTAGCCTTCAAGTTTCAGGAAATCCAGGTAATCCATATACTCTTCCCGGTCTTTGTCGGTGGCATAAACGATGGCGATTTTGCCCGCCTGGGTTAGGCGTTCCTCGCTTTCGAGCAGGAAGGCTTTGTCAATGCGTTTTTTGATGATTTCGTAGCGCAGGTTGTAGGCGCCATCCACGTCGAAAGATTTTTCGTCCAGGCGGAAGCGAATGGAAATGGGCTGACCGTAGACAAAAACCAGTTGCGCAGTTTCGAGCGGTGTAGGCAAATCCGCTTTCAGATTTCGAGTGAGCTGGGTCAGTTCACACATGGCAATGAGTTGCCAAAGGCGCAGGTTGCGCAGATGCAGCGTCGAGAAATGCCCGTTTTGCAAAAGCGACTGCCCGGCGTACAGCTCGAATTGCACCCCATCAGTCTGGTACTTTTCAAAATAATGCGGCACCATTTCCTGCACCCGGATATCCTCGGCATCCAAAAAATCGGACAGGGCATCGTTGATGCGGCTGACGCTTTCCTCGTAGGCTTTTCGTTTGTCGTAAACCAAGCCCAGCCGGGGGTCGAGCTGCTGAAAATAGCGCTCCACTGCCTGACTAAGCATAGGGTCTTTTGCTGCGATTTCCTTGAAAAGCGGGTGGATCTCATTCAAAATGAAGTCAATGAATTGCGGCTCTTCGCTCGATTGCATCATATCTTCGAGATGTTCCAGTTGCTGCCCGGTGCGTTGCAGGTAGCGCAGCACGAGCGGAAAATCAATCTTTTCCTGCGCCACTTCGAGCACCATTTTCACCAAATTCAAATGCGCCACCAAATCTTGCTGGATGGCGTGGTTGCGGGTTTGCGAAGAGCTGACGATATCCACCTGACCGTAAATCGGGTAAACATCTTTAAACAAAATCGGCTCCATCACTGCCTTGCCCTTGCTGTCGAGTCGTTCAAGATAGCGCAGCGCCACCTGGTGAAAACGCCATTCGACGCTGGGGTGAATGGCGGTGAATTTGTCCCTCAAAATCGCCTCCACCCGGTTGTTTGTCTCCTCCAAAATGCGCTCCACCGCCCGGCTGAATTCGGGTAGGATTTCCCGCAATTGCCACTCGGCGAAGCTGTTCAGGTCATATGCTTTTGGCGACCCAAGTTCCAGCAAGCCGATGAGTTGGTTGCCTTGCCCTTTCAATGGTGCGGCGAGGTAGCTGTTGAACCCTGCCTTTTTCAAAGCCTCGTCCGTGGGGGTGGGATAATCGAGCTTTTTGAAATCTTCCACCAGCACAAATTCCTGGTATTTGCAAGCCTTTTCATGCACGGAAAGCCTGCTTTTTGAGGCATTGGCGATGGATGTGCCCGGCTTGGTTTTAAGCAAACCCTGCGAGAGGTTGAAGCGGGCAGCTTCATTTTTATCATCCTGACAAAGGTTGGTCAAAATGCCCAGGTGCAAATCGGGCAGGCGCAGGTAGGATTTCATCAGAGTTTCCAGCTTGGGGATGTTTTGCGGGTTGGTCAGGGCGTCTTTTTGCAGCAACAGCGAACGCAGGTGAGAAATGCTTTCTTCGCTCGTCACGTCCACCAGTTCGTAACCGGCTATTCCGTGAATTTCAAAATGGCTGGGCGGCAAGGCATCCAACCAGGCTTCGAGGTCGAAAATGTTGTCGAACAGTTGCCGGATATGCTTGGGAGAGAGCTTTTTGAGAGGCTTTTTTTTCACCACCTCGAAAAATTGCGCCACCTGCAGCGACTTGAAATGTTGCCGGTAGCCGCCGTTTTCCGGCTCGATGGTGAAGGTCAGTTCGGGTTGCAGCTGGCGGTTTTCACCGTAAAATTCGCCCAAAATCAACAGGCAGGCACGCAAGGTCGCCATGTCGGAAACGGAGGCTTTTTGCTGTTGAACGGTGCATTTCAGGCGCTGGTCAAAAAGCATTTTTTCAAAAGGCGGCGTGATGAAAAACGCCTGTAAATCAAAGGGTTTTGTCGCCCTTCCCAACTGCGTTGCCCGCAGGCACGGCGGGAAAATGCCAGCCATGAGCAGTTCAAAAGTATCCCGGTGGTATTCCAGCAGGCTGAGGTCTTCGATGGGCTTCCAAAAGGCAGGGGTTTGTTTTGCCTTCGCCAAAATTTCAGCGGCGAGCAGGCGCACAGCAGCGTCGTCTTCCTGGGTCTTGGTTTCCCAAAAACGGAGCATGGGGGCAAAGCTCAATTTGGTGACGTAGGGAATTTTTGCACCGTCTGCCAGCCCATTCAGGCGTTGGTTTTGCTGCTTGAAGATTTCTTGCAGGCTTAATTTTGATGGTTTTGACATGCCCATGCGGATAGTGTTGAAATGAATTTGTGTTTGCTCGCCCAGCCATTCAAGACGATTTTTCCTTTTTCTTCTTTCCCTCCTTGTCGTCGTCGTCGTCGTCCCCCTCCTGTTTCTGCCTATTTTTGGAAAGCTGATTGAAGTTAATGGTGTTGTCCAACTCATGCCGGAACACCCGGATGTAAGCGTTGACGAAAGCGGCGACAATGGCTTTCCAGATATCCGGCGTCCCGCCTTGAATCGTCCCTTCGATGGCGACCCGGCTGGCACTTTGGTCTTTCGGGTGATTTTCAAAAACCTCCTGAATGCCTTCTGTCACCAATTCCTTGATATCATTGCGGAAGCCTCGACCCGGTTCTTTCCACTTGAAAATCTTGGCGTCGTGCAAAATCGGCTTAAAGTAGCCGACGTATCGCCCGTCTTTCATCGCCATTTCGGAGAACAGGCTCACCTCGCCCGACTCGAAGTCCATGCCGCCGGTGTAGTAGCGAAACACCTCGTTGAAATTGACCAGTTTGGCTTTTTCCAGCTTGGCGTTGTAGTCGAAATCGGGCATTGTTTTCAGCAGGTTTGCTTGCCCCTTGAAGGTGAATTTGCCGCCGTAGCCTGCGGCGTCGGCGGTGGCGGCGATGTCCGAGGGCAAAGGCTTGTCCTTTTCTTCCACGTTGCGGATGTTGGTGACTTCGAGCTGCAGGCGCTGAAAATCCATGTCGAAATCAGGCGAGACGCCGTCGGCGTAAGTAAAATTCACCTTGCCGTTTTCCATGGCGAAGCGGTTGATTTCCACCGGCATAAAATCTTGGGCAAGCTTCACCCAATCCACATTTGCGCCCGTCTGGGAGCCTTTTTTGGAGAGCTTGAAATTCACCAGGGGCTGCTCCATGATGATTTCGCCGACGATATTGCCTTTCCAAAGCGCTTTCCATTCAATAGAAAGGTCAATGCGAGGGGCGTGCAGGAAGGGGCGCTTTCCGTACAAATCCACCGAGTCCACCCGCAGGTCGCAAATCACATAAGCGCCACGATACAGGTGCAGGTCAATGTCTTCGATGTGCCCCCGGTAGGGAATGATGTTTTTTGCTAGGACTCGATTGAGGTATTTGGTGAGAAAATAAGGCAGGGCAAGGCGGATAGCCACGAGCAAAAGGACGATGGCGAGGATGATTTTGATGGTTTTGCTGCGCCTGGATTTCCACTTTTTCATGCTTGATTTTGGGTGTTTTATCAACACGACTTTTTTCTTCAACACATAGTCACATAGTTCACATAGCTTTTTGAAAATCAGCAAACTATGTTTTCTATGTGACTATGTGTTTTCAAAAATGTGTGTTAGTGAAACACCCCTTGGTTTTTAGGTAAAAAGCGTTGCAAGCGGTTGGGTTCACCTGCTTTTACCCTTCGCCTTTTGCTTTTCCATTTGCTTAACCCCCGCATTCGAAAGCACTGTCGAAGTCAGCCCCGACTGCACCGCCCGCCACCATAAATTGAAAAAGCCTTTGCTCTTTTCCCGTTTCACCGAAATCTCGCCCAAGCGGAAATCCTCGTCTCCGGGCTTGTTGTTCTTGATGAGTAACACCAGCTCCGCAAACTCGCTCAGGAGCCGCTTTTTTTCATTCGCATCATTTTGCACAGCAACGTCCAGTCCCTGGTATTGAAGGTTCATTTTGCCAGTGGCGGAGCGGTTGTCAGCTCGAAAACTGTACTCCATTTTTAAGATTTCACCGCCCTCGAAATGGAAATTGTAGGAGGGAAGCAGGAAGCCGTTGAACAAGCCGAACGACATCGGCTCGGCGCTGCCCTGGCAGGTGAAAGCATCATTTGGGCTGCTCAAATCCATCTCGAAGCGGCTGCTCAACCAGGCTTGTTTTTGAAATTTTCCTTTCATCGTCACCGGCATCACGGGGTTGCGGCGAATGTTAGCCGGGTCGTTGCTCAAATTCAGCGCCGTCACTTGAATGGAGGAAAATTCGACCACGCCGGGCGTCCATTTTCCCGGCGCAATTTCTTCGAAATGAACGCTGCCGTCTGTCAGCAAAACCGTGTCGAGGTGAATGGTCACGCTGCTTTTTCGCAGTTGTTCCTGCGGCAATTGTTTGTAGGTGGAAAAGTCGTCCGGCGAGTTTCGGTCTTGAAAAGCGTCGAACCGGGGGTTGGAAATCAGGAGCCGTTGGGCAACCAATTCGCCTTTCAAAAGCCGCTCGAAATTGACGCCCCGGAAGATAAGCTCCGGCAATTCAAAGTCCTTCCGGGTGAGTTTTTGAACCGTTTTTTTCGGGAAAATCCGCTTGCTGTACTTGGGTTTCAAGGCAAAGCCGGTCAGCTTCATCGTGCCGTTTTGTTTGGAAGCGGTGAGGCTGCGCACGAAAATATCGTGGAATGGGTCGCCGCCGGGTTGTGCCAGCTTGATGTTTTTTACGGAAAGCCCTGCATCGCCTACCACGAGCGGCGACATTTTTTCGATGCCGAGGTAAAATGCTTTCAAATCCAGCCGCAAGTCGGCGGCGGAAAGAGTGGCTTCGCCCAGCCGGGGATTGCCTTTCAGCAAGAAATTTTGCAGGGAAAAATCGCCGCTGCGCACGTCGAGCAGCTTGTTGTTTTTCAAAGTGAGGCGCACGGTGTGCAGGTTGGTTTCAAAATTTCCGGCAGACCAGGTTTTGCCGACAAGCTCCCCGGCGCTTTTTGCTGTGAAATTTTTGAAGGAAAAATGCACGTCCCGCACGTTCACCGGCAGGTTGCCAGCGAGCGACATGCGAAGGTTTTGCAAGTTAATCTTGAAATTTTCCGCCGAAAAAGCAGGCACGGCAAAGCTGTCGCTGCCTGCCGTTTCAAGGTTTGCCAAGGAAAAACTGCCGCTTTTCAGGCGGAGCGATTCGTGTCTTTTCAGGCGAATTCGCAAGCCCCGGAGGTCGAAACTGAGCGTGTCGGCACGGGTGTGCGGCAGCGAGTCTGCCGGGTTTTTCAGGATGCGAAAATGGGCGTTGCGAAAAACCACACGGTCAAATTGAATCACTCCCAAGCCGCTTCGGATGGTTTCTTTTTTTGGCGGAACAGTCCATGTCTCCGGTGTTTCTTGCAAAATGACCACCGGGTTTTCCACTTCTATCAGGTTGGCGTTCAACTCGTTAAACCACAAAAGTTTCGCCCACCCGACGTTTTCGATGTTCATCGTCTTGGCGCTCACCAAAGCCTTTTTGCCCAAAAATTGACTCACCGGCGGCTCCATTTCCACGCCGTACAAACGGCAATTGCCAGGGAAAATGGAAACTTCCATGCTGTCGAATTTCATCCGAAACGACTTGCGCAACTCCTCTCGGATGGCTTCTTCCATTTCCCGTTTTGCCAGCGTTTTGCCTCCAAACCAGGCAAGCAACAACGCCGCTGCTGCGCCCGTCAAAATCAACAACCATTTTGGAGTCTTTCGAGGCATGGGGGGATTTTTGAATCAGGATATTAAGGATGCGGCAAGGAAATTAAGGATTGGGACAACGGGCCGCCGCCGTCCCAATCCTTAATTTCCTTGCCGCATCCTTAATATCCTGATTGAAGGGTGGCCATCGCTGACGAAGCCAATCGTCCCGGTACAGGCGAGCGATAATGGGTTATACGAAGCTGACTTTCCGAGCGGCGGGGTTTT
>CAZHLB010000069.1:0-15131 GCA_964533005.1 uncultured Saprospiraceae bacterium | reverse complement strand
GTTGGGACGGAACAGGTTCCCTGCGGGAATGACAAGGCGACACGCAAGCAACTTATCAGACATGAATTGACTTCTTGGTAAGGTATTTTCAACCTGAAAGCATTCCAAACCTCATCGAACCCTTCTAAAAACGCTCCCTTCTCTCCAAAATCACTTCTCATCAATCAGAATCAATCGCTTGCATTTTATTTTGTCTGCTAAGACTTTAGAATTGCTTCGAAGCATTTAAAATTGCTTCCTATCCTTTTAAAAATGCTCCGAAGCAATTTTAAACGCTTCGGAGCATTTCAAAACGCTTCTTTTCAATTCCAATCGCTCAACCCCTAAAAAACTGCATCCGCTTGCTACAAGACGTCTTCGCCCAATGCCCTATCCCAAAATTAAACTCCACCAGCACCTGCCCGTACACCGGATGTGTCGGGGCGGTGCTTTCGTACACGGTTTCCCGCACCGGGTTGGGAAAACCTGCCGCTTGCCCGGCTTCGTTGACAAAATCCGTCAAGCCATAGTGCAGCCGGAGACCCAGTCCCACCGAAAAGGTTTCGGAACCGGCGATGTAGCCGCCAAATCCAAAGACGCCCGCCAGGTAGTTTTTCTCGTAAAAAGCAGCGGGCTCTTCCAATTCCACACCATTGTCTTTTTGCGCCACCGAACGCATGAAAGCGTACATGGGGCCCGTTTCCAAATAGACCCGGTTGCGGATGTAGCGGTACAGCAGGTAACTGTTGATGGCTTTCCAGGAGATTTCATTTTGCTGCTGGAGCGGCGAGCCGGACAGGCTGTACTCGAAATCCTGCCCCGCCTGGCTGTAGAGGGCTTCGAGCGTTAGCCCGTGAAAGGGCCCAAAATTGACGGCTAATTTTCCACCGGCGCTGTACGCCGTAGTGATTTTGTAATCGTACGTGTCGTCGTTGACGATGTTGGTGTTGTAGAGGAAGGAGACGCCGTAGCCGCCTTTTAAGCCGGCTTCGAGCCAGATTTCTTGTGCTGAGAGGAAAAGAGAACAGATGGCAACAAAGGCAATAAAGAGGAGTAATTTTTTCATTTTTATATGTTTGGTGGATTCCAAAAAGTGAATGGGCAAAAATAAGCGTTTTCGCTAATTGACGATTGATGATTACATGATTGTTGATGGAATAGAAGATGTCAGGATGGACAATGTATGGGAACATCGTCTGGGGAATATTTTGGTTCAGTTTCAAGCGGTTGGGAGGATGAAGAAGGCGACATTTTCGTGGAAAAAACCGATTATGGCTTGCAGGCAGGCGTCCGTATTTATTGGAAACGGTTTTGCCTTTTTGGCAAATACCAATATGGACTGCGGAAAAACAATCAATTCGAAACGGTGGATGAGAATTTTCAACCAACCGGGTTTCTTTATTTTAGAAATTATGTGGCTGTTTTTGGGGTTTCGTTTCGATTGACGAAAGGTTGAAACTTATACGTTGGTCAGGTATATGCCAATACTTTTAAAATCGCCTACTGGTACTTTTTTATTTCCCAGTTCGCTCAAGTTGTTTCAGCATATTCAAGCCTCCGCAAAGCAGGATGCATCAACCCAGAAACAATATCCTCCGCCGCCACCCCAGCATCTATCAACTCCTCATCAATCTTCACATCCGTCCGGTTTTCCTGAATCCAGACCTTGCTACCCACGATGTCAAAATGGAAAACAGTGTAATGCACGTGCCGGTCTTTGTACCAACCCATGCGGACGAGCTGATAATGGTGATTTTTCGTGTCGGCAACGACTTTGTTTTCTACCTCCGGCATGAAAGGAGATTTGATGGCAGCGTAATACTCTAATACTTTTAAAATCGCCTGTTGGTATTTTTTTACTTTTTCCATTCGATGATTATTTCTGTAAGCGGTTCAAAAATAATGAATTTCAGTCCGAATTTTTCGATGGCTCTTTTGAAGATAGGCGCTTCGTCCAGTTGTTGGCTATGGCTATGAAAAGTTGCCAGGGTTTTAACTGTTCTTCCAACGCCATTTCGTACAATAGGTACTGCCCGAGAATTTCAAAAAAGCTGTAAAAAGGTGCGTTTTCATCGAAGCTCTTTATCTCCACTGCGATTTGTTCGCCGCCTTTTTCTGCGCCAATGAAGCGCTCCAAACCCAAATCAATGAAAAAGTTTACGCCGCCCTCTGTTGGCACGAAAAGCGGGTCGTTGGTAATTCTCCAACCCTCTTTTCGCAGGGCGGTGGTGACTGCTTTGTGAAAGGTATCTCTCCTGGGCATTTGTTTTTGAAGGACAAAGCTATTTTTTCAGCCCGTAAACCAAGCGGCTCGCTTGAAGCGAGCCGCTTGGAAAAAATCCCTCAACACGTCGGACAGCAAACAAAAGGCACCTCCACCAGCGGCGAAGTCCTCAAAATCCGATGCTCCCCCAACTCATCGCTCACCGGACTCCTTCCCTCCTGAAAATCCCGCTCCTGCCGCAAAACCGCCAGCCGCTGCGAAGCGAACCCCGCCGAAGGCAAATCCGACTGCACATTCGCCTTCACGCTCGCATTCACATTTTCCTGGTTGATAGAAACATGCTCGAAAATATTGGTGATTTGCGGCAGTGTCTCCACCACCAGCACGCTCAAGTCGGCGTCTTCCGGCAAGCCAAAAAGGTTCAGCCACTGCGCCACCTCGTCGTTCGACCAAATCACCGTGCCGTACTTTTTGGCGTCCTTGTTTACCGTTTCCGTGGTTACCAGTTTGTACGATTTCGACAGTTCGGCGTAGCTCACTTCCGTTTTGATGTTTTTCAATTTGATGTTTTTCAGCGTCTTCAGTTGCAGGTCGTCGTATTGTAGGAAGGGGTTCACGTCCGGCTCGGTCTCGACTTGCACCCGCCAGTCTAACTGCTTGTCGTCCAGCAAGATATTTCTAAAATCGAGGTTGTCCGCCTGCCGCACCTGGGCGTAGAGCAGGCACCAAAGCTGCGTCCTCGGCGGGTCGGCGGTCACGTTTTTGCCGTCGAAAACTGCGACGGCGTAGGGCGCAACCACCCAGAGTTTTTGCTCGTCCCGGTTCACGGCGCAGGTCAAAGTCGGCGCAGGATGCTGGATGCCGGTGGCTTTCAGGCGTCGCCCGAACCTGCCTTGCGCCGTCGTCCAAACCATGTCCTGACCCCGGCGGTAGTGCCCTACCCGGAATTCGTAGGTGAAAAAACCGAATAGTTCGTCGGCGTCTGCGTGCAAGCCGGGCGGCAGGGGCAGCAGGTAGTGGCGGTCGCTGTCGTCGGCTTTCGTCATCGGTTGCATGGCGGTCAAACCTGCCAGGTCGTTGGTGGCGCCGGGCACGATGAGCCGCACGTCTTCCGGGTCAATCGGCAGCGCAGGTTCGTCGGGGGCGACGAGCAGTTCGGGATGGTTGTTGGAAATCAATTGGTCAGGCGAGTAGGCAATCATTCTCGCAAAATACGTGTCGTCCGGGTCGGCAATCGGCTCCTCGAATTCGACCCAAAGGAAGCGGCGGCGAGGCTCGGTGGCGCTGTATTTTTCGTTGCGCAGGTAGGGCGAAAGCGCAATTCCCGCCGAGGCAATTTTTGGCACTTGCGACGGCGGCGTGGTGATGGGCAACTCGATTTCCAGCACTTCGATTGCATTGTTCGACCCCTCGCCATCTGCGCCCTCGCCATGATTTTCCTTGAAAAAAGTCTTGACCTCGTAACTCAACTCGATAGTGTCAGGAAAGCGAGGTTCATTTTGGTTTGGTGCAGGCCGCATTCGCTCGTTTTTAGGTTCGACGGCGTCAATGAAAATCAGGCGAGTATATTCTCGCTTGGGCGAGTGCAACATTTCAAAAGATGCCGTGCGGCGCACTTCGATTTCGCCAACGTCTTTCATTTCAGTTTCCGTTTCAAAATCGTCGAGCGTGAAACGCATGACCCGGTTGATGGCAAAACTTCGGTCTTCGAGGGCGTTCCACGTCCAATCCCGCTCGATGGTGAGCTGGACGCAGCAAAGCCAGTGGTTCGACAAATCGCCTTTCGAGGAAAAAGTCATCGAAGAATTGTCGGGCGACAACGTGTGGCGGATGCGGCTGGAGCAGCCGAATTGCACCCGCTCGCCTTTCGGCGCAACGAGCGTCAAACCAATGGTTTCCAAGCCCAATTGCTTCGCCAGACGCTGCACCATGTCGGGCGCTTTTTGCACTTCTTTTCCAAAAAACAAGGTCTGAAACTTCCCGTCGAAAACGGTCGGCAGGTCGGGCTGGAGGAAAATTCCACGCAGGCGGTCGGTCGGTTCGTCGTCAAAAAACAGGTCGGTTTCGTCCGTGCTTTCCCGGTAAAACCAAAGCTCCACGAGATGCCCAAAGCGGCTGTCCAACTCATGGTCGGCGTCATTTATCAAGCCGTAGTAGTCCTCGTTGTCGTCCTTTTCTTCGCAAACCGCCCGCAACGTCAGCCGCACCCGGCGGGCAGTCGGCAGCACGATTTCCGCCAAATTATCAATATCGTCGTCGAGGTCGAAATCGTCCTCCAAACTCGCAGAACCGCCGCCCGGATGCAGCACTTTCACGTCTTTATAAACAATTGGAATTTGCAGCGCCGCCGCAAAATCATCGTCGCCATTGACTGCCGGAAAGAACCGCTCGGTCGTGTACAAATGCACGTAATTTTCTTTGCCGGACACGCTCAAGAGGTTGTCCAATTTCAAAGTTTCGACCTCCACGACAATTTCAACCCGGTTCACGTCGGGGTCGGGAATGCCAAAAGCTTCCTTGCCCGTCAGGTCAATCGAAGCCTGGACGAGCCTGCCCACCGGGTCGGCATATTTGCCCGTATAAACCACCGCCGGGTAGCCGAGCAGCGGTCGCTGAAGCGAGATGCTGTCGGGGTCGCCGGGCGCATCGGTGTTGACTGGCAAATCTTCCAGCCGGACTTGGTTCGGCGAAACGTAGCGTTTGAAAGGCGTCCTGGCGATGGCGGAAGGGCTTTCCTCCGAAGGCACTGAACCAGGCGCAGCGCCGCCGCCGCTCAAATCCCGCATCCGCACCCGGAAATCATATTCCCTCCCGTAGCGCAACACCGTTTCGATTGGGCTGGGCGAATAAACCTTGCTCAAATTGTTGTCAGGAACGCCGATTTCCGTGCCGGTAGAATTTTCGGGCCGGGTCGGGTCGAGGTCGGCGTGGCGGTAAATTTTGACGGCATCCTCGTCGGGCAAAACCATGCAGTGCCCGTGCCAGTTAGCGAAGTACATCGGCAGCCAATATTCGCCGTTCAGGTTGCCGTCCAACTGCATCGGATAGACTTGGTACGGCAGTTCCCCCTGGTCAAAATTGCCCAGCGAAATGCTGCCCTCCGGCGGCGTCGGCACGAGCAATTCTGCCTTGCTGCTCACCTCGTTCAGCGTTTCCCAGGGATTCACCGGGTTGCCAACTTCGCGCACATCAATGGCATAACCGAAGACGCCGAGCGGCGCATCGAGTTGTTTTCCCGGCGAGGCAGGGTCTTCCGACAATTGCCGCAGGTACCAAATCAAAATCTGCTCGTCGTCCCAGCCTAAGCGGATGCCAGCGTCCTTCACCGGCTTGCCATCGGCGGGCGTTTCCGCCAAAAAATTGCGGCTGCGAGGCTGCGCCGCATGGACGATTTTGGCAAAACCATCATCGTATTCCGCCGCCTCAATGAACAGCGGATTGTAGTCGCCAGGCGGCAACGGCGGGTCAGGGTCGCCGGGATTTTGTTTGTACAAAACCGGGAACAACAGCGGCGCAAAAAGCTGGCGGGGCGTGCCCAAAGTCAAGGCAGGAATGCGGGCGGCATATCTTCGGATAAAACTCTTTCCCGGCGAGCCGCCGCCATCGCCCTCGTTCATTTGGGTGAAAAAATCACTGTCGTCCGCCAGGCTCACGAACAGCCATCCCCCGGTCGGAAAATGGCTCGCATTCACTTCGAACGAAGCCGTGTAAATCATGCCCAACTGCCTCGCCAGCAAGGGCTGCCGCAAGGCAAAAGCAAAAACTTTCCCCCACGAAATCGTCTCCGGGCTTTTCTGAAAACCCGGCACTTTTTGCGCATTGCGAATGGCGCAATGGTAGCTGTCGTCGGTGACTGCCGCCTTCGTGCGAGGGGTGGTAAAATTGAAAGCCTTGCGGTAGCTCACCGGCAAATATTTGCGAATCGGGAAGCCCGATTTCGCCGTCGGCGGCTGGTCGTTCGCAGGGTTGTTGACGTTGGCATTGTTGTTCGCCACGCCTAAATTGGTGATGCTGAAATTGGCTGCCAATGCCTGAAAAAGCGCCCCGGCATTGCCCGGCGGGTTGGTCGGCAAGCCAATCACGTCATCCGCCGAATGGTTGTTCGGAAAGTCCGCCAGGCTGCTCACGACGTGCGCCTCGAAGGCAAAATTCGCCCCGGCGAAACTGACGCCCGGGTCGGTGATACCCGGTGCGCCTTCGATGGCAGGGAGGAGCGGGTTTTGGTTTCTGGGCAGCACGACGATGTTGATTGTCAACGTGTTGCCGTCGAAAAATTGAGGGAAGGGGAGGAGGGAGAATCTGCGATTTGCTTCCATGGTTGGGAGATTTGCTTTTATGGTTTAGTGGTGATTTGTTTCCCGCAAAGTCCGCAAAGGAGCTATGTTCGCTAAGTCACCCTTTGCGCCCTTAGCTCCTTTGCGGACTTTGCGGGAAATACGTCTCAAGCAAAGCCTATACTTTTCGTTTTAAAGTTGTTTCCTTTGTCAAAAATTGAAGCCATGAATGCTGTATTAGAAATCAATCAACGTTTACGAAACTTGCCAGTCGAATTGCAGGAAGAAGTCTTGCAATTCATTGACTATCTTCTCTTTAAAAAGCAATCCATCAGTGCAATGCCAAGGAAAAACGGCACAATCGAACCATTGCGTCCTGAACCTACCTTCTCTTGGGCAGGGGCTTTAAAAGGCATGGATGAAGGTCTTACCTCGGTCGAATGGCAACATAAAATCAGCGAGCTGATGATTGAGCCTTTTGAACCTTCACACAATAAATAACCCTTGCTCATGGACTTAGTGGACACCAACGTTTTCATTGAAATCCTGCTTCAACAACCCAAGGCAGCCATTTGCGCCAACTATTTGCGCAACCATGCCGGGCAGTTTTATCTTTCCACTTTCAGTTTGCATTCCATTGGCGTTCTGTTGTTTAAGAAGAAACAGCCCCAAGTTTTCGACCAGTTTTTGATTGATTTTCCACCCGCCACTTTTTGCCTTCCGCTTTCTACGCAGGGCTATTCACAACTTTCAAGTATCCAATCGCAATTCAATCTTGATTTTGATGATGCTTTCCAGTTCGCTACAGCGAAAGAAAACATGTTGCGATTGGTGACGCAAGACGCCGACTTCCGCAGAGTAGGCAACGCCATTCAAGTTCTCTTTTTGTGAAAATTGGTCAAGCTATCTGCCTATCCTCCCCCCAAGACGTGCTAAAATGAATATTAATCACCAGGAAAATACTGATATCAATCGCAAAAGTCACCTGCGCCGACAAGTCCGTCCGGCTGCCAATTCTTGCCACCGTTCCCTTCGCCTCAATCGTAATCGTGATGCCTACCAAACCGCCCAATAATTCGGCATGCCCCTGAAAAAGCATCCCCGCCGTCACAATCACACTCGTCGCATCGGTGTAAATCTCCACCGTCACCATGTACAGCACGCTCACGTTGCCGACGACCGGCAAACCCACCACGATTTGCGCCCCGAAGCCAAATTTCATTTTCAGCGAGGGCCCCACTTTCGTGTCGGCGGCGATGTCTAAGTTTACCTGCCCGATGGCGTAAATCGTTGCTGCTGAAATGGATACGCACATCACCGACAGCCTGCCGTAAAATCCGAGGAAGGCGCCTGCGGTTGGAAGGAGTTGCTTCGGGTCGGTCGTGACTTTCAGGGCGGCGTTGAAATATGCCCCCAATTTCAAGCCCGCTTCGAGTTTGAACGGAGCATTCGGGTCGTTGTAGGCGAACATCGGCATCGGAAAACGCACCACCGGAATCTCTTTCGAGGCTTCCATTTTGTATTCCCAACTGCCCGCTTTGTTGCTCATTGCCAGCTTCAAACCTCTCGAAAAAGCGTCTTTGTAATTCTCGCCCTGCAAGTCCTGGAGGATTTGCAAAATCTCAATCACCGGCTTCAATTCATCGGCAAACTGGATTTGTGGAGACGGGAAATCGGGGTCGCCCGTGTTGCCGCCGTACTGCGCTTCCGAGCCTTTTTTGGCGTCCCAGTTGCCTTTGATGGTCATCAATCTTTTGATGGGCCCCAGGTCAACGACCACCGCCACGTTTGCCATTTTGCTCTTCCATTGGTCGGCGACGCCCGTGGCGAAAGAGTTCACGTCGAAGTCGAGAGCGCCTTTGGCATTTTTCTCGCCGCCGCCCTGCTTTTTGATTTTATCCGCCTTGTATTCCAGGTAAATTTTGAAAGCGCCGCCCAGTTCGAGGAGCGTCCAAGCCGTGTCGGGCAGGTCGAAATTGGTCACTTCTTTGAGCAATTGATAGCCCTCTTTTTTCAGGTCGCCGACCTTCTCGTTGATTTTCATCAACTTCAAAACCTGCGCCCCGGCGTCGGTCAACGTGCCTTCCGGCGAAAATTCATTGCCGTTTTTCAGCAGGTTGATGGCGTCGCCAAACGTGGTCTGCGCATTGCCGATGTTCGGAAAAATGGCTTTGGAATTCACGATTCGGAAGGCGTCGGCAAACAGCGGCGGGGTCTTGCTCAACAGCGTTTCCAAACCCAGCTTGAATGACGGCGTCAGGAACAGCGCCTTTTGTGTGTCGGTGCTTTGCAGGAAGCCATAATTCAAGGTGCTTGCGACAGCGTTTCGCAGCAATTCGGTCGGGTTGGCGATGCGCAGCAAGGCGTCTTTTGGCAAAACGTCAGGCTCCCACTTGTCGCCCGGTTTTGACACCAGCTTGCCGATGCGGATGAGCGGGACGCTCAATTCCTTCGGCACGGGGCTGACTTCGCCGCTGCCAAATTCATGTTTGACCATGCTCCACGAACCGTCTTTTGGCAGCAAAACGTTGCCACGACCGGCGACGGCGAAGGCTGGGTCGGCGCCATTTTGCTGGAAAGAATTGCTGATGTCGAAGCGCACGAGCCGCATTTGCTGACCGCTCTTGCCAATATCAACCACGCAATCAATCGCTGCGCCGATGTTGCCAGCTTGCCGCTGAATGAGTTGCTTGAATGCTTCGGTCGTGAGCGGCAGACCTCTCGGAGCGATTTGCACGAAGCCCAAAATCTTCTTCGAGGACACGAGTTTGCGCTTCACGTTGCCGGTAAATTCCTTTTCGGCGTAGCCGCTCACCGGGTTTTCAATTTCGAGGTCGGCGTTGAAAAAGACAGGTTGCAACTCGAAATCGAACTGCGAGCCACCGGGTGCGGCGTCAATTTCTTTGCCGTTGATGTCCACGATTTTGTCGGGCGGAAAGACCGTCATTTTGCCTTTGAAGGGTTCAATTTCCTCGGTTTCCTTGATATCTTTCACCAAAAACAGACCGCCGACCACGCCGGGGTGAATGTCATATTTCGCCTGCCGCTCGTGCGGTTCGAGCGTGCCGGGGTCGCCGGGCTTGGGCAGATAGACGAAGTAGCGAAAGTCGAAACGCCCGTCGCTTTCCGCCCGCCAGCCCGTGTCGAAACGATAGACGTATCCGGAGGGTGTCCGAAACAGCGTGATGGTGCGCACGACTTTGATTGCCCAGGGGTACATGATGCTTTTCACCTGGATAATTTCGTGGGCGCAGCGACCGACCCAGACGTCGAATTTCGCCTGGCTGGTCTCGGCGATGGCGGCTTTCGGGTTGAGCCAATTGCTGAAAATGCTCGCCCCGTAGCCGCTCAAATCCACCCGTTCGAGCGGCACGCCCCGCTGCCGGATGAGTTGGAAGGGGTCGAGCATCCACTCGTTGTTGAAGATTTTGGTGACGCTTGCGCCGAGGGTGGAATTGCCCGTTTCGTTGCCAAAAAGGTCGAGTATGTTGTTGATTTGCAGGGTGCTACCCATGAACATGTCGTTCTCGCCTTCTCGCAGCGCCTGCCCGCCGTCCACCTGTAATTGCCGCCCGCCCGTGATGTTGTCGGGGAATTTTTTCGAGTTAAAACTGAAATCCGTGCCCCGCCGGGAGTTGCCCTCGTACAGGTAATTTTTTTGCAAAAGCGCCAGCATTCGCATCCCGAAAGGCAGCGTGGACAAGGCGATGGCGGCGAATTTTTCATCCGACTGAAAGTTTTCCACCAAAAAATCCGTGAGCGGCAAGGGCGCAAGGGCAACCGTTTCTCCGCTGTTGTTGAGGATGCGGGTTGCGCCGCCGTCGTCGGGGTAATAATTGTGCCCCTTCGCAGGGTCGCCCGTGATGGCGGGGTCGGTCAGATTTAGCACGGGTTCCCAGGAAATTTGCGGCACGGTGAACGCCCGCACGTTTTGCCCTTTGCTCACCACGTCCATTTTTTCAACCTGCAACGGAAACCCAGTCGAGCCAGCCGTCGGCACGTGCGTCGTGACCATGCCCACCCGCCTGTCCAAAAAGACACCGAAGCTGATGCCAAGCAAATCGGCATTCGTGCTGACGTCGAGCAAGGCAAAATAGTCATCGGTCAAGCGGTTCGTCGCTTCGTCCCAGATGCCGCCGTAGTCGGGCAATTTGTTCTGCGTTGAAATGGCGGAAAAGGCAACGTTTTCCAAAGCATTGCCCACGAAACTGTCTATCCCGTAGGCTTTCGGCGAGACGCCAGCCGTGCCGACGTTGCTAAAATCCAGGTTCGCAGTCGTGCTTTCCGCAGGCGGCACAATTGCCTCTTGCAAACTGCTTTGCAGCGGCGCAAAGTGAAACGAGACCTCCACTTTGTCCAAATTCAAGGGCAGACCTGTCAGCGTATCGAGCGTGTTTGGGTCAGGCGCTGCCGCCTCCCATTTCACCTGGCAAACGAGCCATTGCCAAACCGTTTGACCGCCAAAAGCTGCGCCCCGAATCGCCGAATCCCGGCTGCCCCGGAACTGAAATTTCAACCGCCCGATATTCGCAGCATACGGGTCGGGCAGCGTCGGCAGGTAGGCGAACATGCCAAAAGTGAGGAACAAAAAGCCCTTTTCGACCTTGACAAAATCCTCCGCCAACTGCCCAAAAAGCAGGCAGCCATTGACCGGCGTCACTTTGAAAAGGGCGTTGGTCAACGCCAGCGAGATAGGTTTTGGCAACTGCGGCGGCTGTTTCGAGGCGTCGAAATTGTCCAGCAAAATGTTGTCGTCAAAAAGGTAAATCAGCCGGAAGGCGCTCGACACGGCGAGGATGAGCAGGCTGTTTTTCGAGCGAATTTCAAGCGCCTCGCCCCGCACTGTCACTGGTCGGTCGGCTTGCACGTCGGCGTGACCGAGGGTCGAAAGCAGTTCGACGCCGCTCGCCAGCGTGTTGTAAAAAAATGGCGCAGTGCCCGGAATTTGCAACCGAACCTTCGTCCCGAACTTGTTCTGCGCATCTTTCCAAAGCTCGAAATCTTGTTGCGAAGCAAAACTTCCCGCTGCCAAATCGGTGAGCGCAATTCGCCCCGGCGCTGCCAAAATGTAGGGCTGGTTGAGGTTCAAAGCGCCGCCTTTCAAAGCGCTCCAGTTTGCCGTCAGCCCTTTATTTGTGCGCACCAGCATTGCGCCGATGCCTTCGGCTGGCGAAGGATTTGCCACGTCAATCGGCGCTGCGGGCAATGCCCAAAAGCTGCCCGAAATCTCCGCCTCGCCTGCCAAAGTGTGAAACGGCGACTCGTTTCCCTGCACCTGAAACTGCTCCGCCGAGGCATTGAACGGAATCAAAACCCGGTGCAAAATGCCGTCGTAATTGCCACCCCCGACCCCTGAAGGGGAGTAGTCGAAAGAAATGCCTTGCCCGAACAAAATCCAGGCGGCATCGCCCACTTCGTCGAGCTGGCTGGCGGGCCCCGAAAAGTGAAAGTTGAGCCGGAGGGGAAGGTCGAGTTGCATCTTCCGGGCGTCCTTGCCGAAGGGGCTGGAAGGGTCAGCCCCGGTGACCGGCGGCTGCCGCAAATTCAAGCTAACGTTGACTTTCGTCATTTGCGAAACGGTCAGTTTGCCGTTGACGAGGGTCGGTTTTGCGCTCAGGTGAATCGTGCCGCCGGAGATGGTCAAGCCGGTGAAAAAGTTAGCCGGAGCGTTTTGCGCCAGCAGTTTTGAGTTAATCCAAATGCTGCCCTCGTCCAGTTTGTAATTCGGCGAGACCTCTGCGGAGAGCGGCAAATTCATACCTAAAAACTGAAGTCCCGTCTTGATTTTGAACAGCAAAACCGGGTCGGGCAAACCTTGCTGGTACAGCGCCACCAGCTTTTCAATTTTGAAAAAGTCGAACCAAACCAGCCGCCCTTCGATAGTGGCGATGGGCCCCACCGTCTTTTCCGGCGCAGCGCCGCCAGCCCAAAGCGGGGCGGAGGCATGAATTTGTGTGCTTCGCACCGGCACTTCCCGCACAAAAAGGCGGTATTCCGGCTCGGCAGCAGCCGCTTCGATTTGCTGAAATTGTCGCAGGAAGGCAAGGTTTTCCTCGCTCAATTTGGCGGAAGCCAGCAAGTCTGCAGTCTCGAAAGCGAAGCTGCTGCCCTTGATTTCGGCGAGATTTTCCGGCAAAGCCGTCTTTGCCAGCAGGTCGGAAAGCTGGCGGATTTCTTTTTGCTCCTGCTTGGTGCGCACGTCGAGGCGACCGAGAAAGGATGTCAACGTTTGTTGCAATTTTTCATCTGGCATGGCGGGCATGGTTTGAGTTGGGTCGTGGCGTTAAACGTTGTGGTTCAGCAAGTTAGCGGCTGCTGTTGCTGATTGAAAAATCCCTTCTGGCAGTAAAATGAAGAGGCTGTTTTTGGTGCGGAGAAGTTTGATGCTATTTGCTGGAAAGAAGATGGTAGGTGTGAAGTGGGGGCAATGTAGCCTCAAAAGTTGCGGTTGTCAAGAGTGGTTCGGAGCGGCAGATTGAAATTTTGTTGCTGGCTTGGACGACTTTGCCGGGCTTGTTTTGCTGCCCTGCTTTTGTAGTTTTGTATAGCCAAATCAAGCGTTTAAAAATTTCAAACAATGACCGTTGAACTTAAATCAGAAGGCAGTCAAAAGCAGCAATTGCTGCGACTTTTGGATTGGCTGAAAGAAATCGGCATGGTGTCTTCCTATCAAATTCGGAAGAGCAATGACGATGAAATTCCAGCGTCCTTGCACCACTCACTCAATCTCAATGGCAATCTTTCCCAAGCTGCAAAAGCTGCTCTTGAAAAGGTGGAAAAACTAAAAAGCCTTGAAAAAAACTGGGACAGTTACCAAGCAGACCCGCCTTCGGCATTTGCCATTTCGTCCAGCCAATCTTTCATCAAAAAAGCAGACCAGGATGGCTTGCAGACCTATTTCGTAGCGCCCGGACGGAGTGGGGAAGTTTTGGTGGAATTCAAAAATGGAGACAAGGCTGCCGAAGTTTATTTCGAACCGGATGGCTCTGCTGAAGTACTGATGTATGAAAACGAAGAATGTGTTCTTGAAGGCAATTTGAATGAGAATTATGAGAAACTTACAACCTTCCTAAATGCCTGAAAAACAAATCAAAATCGAAATTTTATCAGAAGACCGCCTGCTTCGCCGGGTGCAATTTTTAGACCCCAACTTCGTCAAGGAAGATGGAACGCCAGCCTCCTCCAGCTTTACTTTGAGAAGGCTGGAGGACGGCACTTTCGAGGATGGGCTTTCCACCGAACTTGAAAAACTGACGACTTATCCGGCTGCAATTCAGGACGTTGCAAGATTTAGGCTGTATGCTTTGACGGCTGAATTCATCCAAAGCCTCGACTTGAAATGCGAACATGACCCTTTGCCTGAAAACTTTGCCCATGCTTTGATTAAAGGCAATATCAACCGAAAGATTGCCCGGAAATTGGCGCAGCAAGCGGTTAAAATTCCATATCCAGAATAAAGCCTCGAAGCCAAAATCAATATCAAACCCTGCCGTGATTTCCTTCATTCTCAACCATCTACCTGTCCAAACTCCCCTGCCGCCCGGCACGACCGTCCTCGATTTTATCCGAAACCACCGCCACCTGACCGGCACAAAAATCGGCTGCCGGGAAGGGGACTGCGGGGCTTGCACGGTGCTGGTCGGCATGTTGCAAGGCGAGCATGTGCGTTACCAAACCATGACTTCGTGCCTAATGCCGCTGGCAAATGCGCAAGGCAAGCATATCGTGACGGTCGAGGGTTTGAACATGGAAAACTTATCGCCAGTGCAGCAGGCTATTGTTGATGAAGGCGGTTCGCAATGCGGTTTTTGCACGCCGGGATTTGTGGTTTCACTGACTGGGTTTTTGATACAAGATTCAGGTTTACGAAACCTTGAAGGTTTCGTAAACCTTGCCATTGAAGCGATGGACGGGAATATCTGCCGCTGCACCGGCTATAAATCTTTGGAACGGGCAGCCGATAAAATGGCAAATATGGCGGCGCAACGAAATGGCGAGGAGCCAATTAAATGGCTGGTTCAAAATGAATATTTGCCCGCCTATTTTTTAAAAATAAGGGAGCAATTAAAGTCGCTTTCCGAGGCGTATAATTTAGGAGGTAACTTGAAGTTACCTCCTAAATTCAGCACAAATGGCGGCGGCAAATTGATAGGCGGCGGCACGGATTTAATTGTCCAAAAACCCGAAGAAATATTGGCATCTCCACTGGAAAACATCTTCGACCGGCAAGATATGCGGACTATTTTTGAGGAAAATGGAGACGTGCATATTGGCGGAGCCGCAACTGCTTCAGATATATTCGATTCGCCTGTTTTAAAGCGCATATTTCCCCAGCTCGATAATTTTAAAAAATTGGTTTCATCCACGCCTATTCGAAATATGAGCACGGTAGGCGGCAATATTGTCAATGCTTCGCCTATCGGCGATTTGACGATATTTTTCCTGGCGCTCGATGCGACATTAGTTTTGAACCTCGGCGGGGTGCGGCGGGAGGTTTCGTTGCGGCAGTTTTTCAAAGGTTACAAGCAATTGGATTTGCTGGCAGGCGAGCATTTGGAGTCGCTGTTTTTTGCCAAACCAGCCCCTCCTGACAGCACTTTCAGTGCTGACAGGACTTCGTTCTTCTTCAATTTTGAGAAGGTCAGCAAGCGCAC
>CAZHLB010000068.1:0-15152 GCA_964533005.1 uncultured Saprospiraceae bacterium | reverse complement strand
TGATGCGGATGTTTTGTAAAGATGATAGATGTGAGTAGGGGCTTCCGGAAGCCCGCCCGTTGAAACGGGTGGTTACAAGATGATAGATATTAACCCACTCAAAATCAACAAGAACCAAGTTTTCAATCTTGAAAGGGGGGTGGCAATTTGCCCCCACCCTTTTCAAAGGTTGGGGACAAAATGTCCCCGCCCTTTCCGGCTCTTTGCCAAAGCGTTACGATTTGTAACGGCTTCATCTGTACGACTTTTTCGTACAGTTCAGTTGTCCGATTTTTTCGGACAACTCATTCATTTTCATCAAGTGCAATCTTGGAAACTGCATCTTGAATAAATTTCAAAACCGCCTCATCAGAGTCTCCAATTGCGCTGAAAACATGCGCTTCTTGCGTCTGCTGATTTGTTACCCAAGCAGTTTTTGCGTCGTAATAAATGACTGTTTCATACATGAGCACTCCATCTACATAAGTTTCAAAGTAGAAGCTTAGAAAATCGTTTTTCTCTTTTGAATGCTCGATTTTCATACGGTAGTTTTTAATCCGAGAACAGCAGCTTTGAATTGCTCCCCCCTGTCCTCATAATTTTTAAAAAGGTCAAAACTGGCACACGCCGGACTGAGCAAAACCACGTCCCCGCCCTCCGCATAGACGCTTGCCCGCTCGACGGCTTCCCGTGCGCTGCCGGTTTCTTCGATGATTTTCAAAATCGGCGAAAATGCCTTTTGCAATTTCGAGTTGTCCACGCCGAGGCAAATCAGGGCTTTGACTTTTTGCCGCACGAGGTCTTCGATTTGGCGGTAGTCGTTGCCTTTGTCGGTGCCGCCGGCAATCCAGACCACTGGTTTTTCCATCGCTTGCAAAGCGTAAAAAACCGAGTCCACGTTGGTCGCTTTGCTGTCGTTGACGTATTCGACGCCGTTGATTTCGGCGACAAATTCCAGCCGGTGCGGGGCGTTGACGAAGGTATTCAGCCCTTCCCGGATGGCTTCGTCCGAACAGCCGACCGCTTTGGCGGCGTGGATGGCGCAGACGGCATTGAAAAAGTTGTGCCTTCCTTTGAGGACACACTGGCTCATGTCGAAAACAGCGCCGCCGACCGCCAACTCTTTTGTGTTATCGAATTGGGTCGAGACCTGTATCATGCGTGCTGCCAAGCGGTTGGAACTCAGGTAGTTCTGAATTTCCGGGTCGTCCGCATTGGTGATGAGCAGGTCTTCCGGCTGTTGGTTCATGGCGATTCGGAACTTCGAGCGCACGTAGTTTTCCATTTTGTAATCATACCTGTCCAGGTGGTCAGGCGTGATGTTGAGCAAAATGGCGACGTGCGGGCGGAAAGTCACGATGCCGTCCAACTGGAAGCTGCTTAGTTCCAGCACGTAGTAGTCAAACTTGTTCTCGGTAATGTTCCGGGCAAAACTGAAGCCGACGTTGCCGCCCAGCGAAGCGTTAATGCCTGCGATTTTCAGCAGGTGGTGGGTTAACCTCGTGGTCGTCGTCTTTCCATTGCTTCCTGTAATGCCGATAATTGGCGCCGATGCGTGCCGGTAAGCGAATTCGATTTCCGAAATCACCGGCTTGCCCAAGGCTAACAGTTGACGAACAGGGGGGGCGTCGTCGGGAATGCCCGGGCTTTTTACAATTACATCAGCGTCGGCAATGCTTGCCCAAGTGTGTTTGCTTTCCTCGTATGGAATGCCTTTATCTCTAAGTTCGTGTGCGAAGTTGTCTTTGACTCGCCCGGCGTCGGAAACGAAGACCTGATAGCCGAGTTGCTTTGCCAGCAACGCTGCGCCCGTGCCGCTCTCGCCGGAGCCGAGGATGGTGATTTTCATGGTTTTGTCTTGTCTTTTGCCTTTTCTCCGAGTGTGTGGCTCGTTTTTATTTGTCCTTGAAAAAATCGGGTCTTTCAGTAGTTACTTCTCCGTTTGGAAGGATATAGTGTATCACGCCATTTCTACAGACTACATCAGGAATACCAAGTCTTTTATGTTCTTCTTTGATTTTCCTAACTTCTTCATTTACAATAAGAAGAATTTTATCCATCTCGTCCTTCCAGTCGGAACCCGGCTTTTTCAATTCATCATTTTTGGATAATTCTTCCATTTTTAGATGATTTAATTCCCAGCCATAACCGGGACTTTTTTCTTGGAAACTTTTGGGATTTTTTTCGTCTGTTGCTCTTTTATCGGTTCTTGTTCCTGAACAGTGTATGCCTCATCCTTCCAAGTTTTTGTCAGGATTACAGCTATAATTTTGACATCGACATTTATCCCATCCATCATATTGTCGTTCTCCAACCGAATTGTCAAACTCCCCTGGTTTTTATCTGTAAACCTTCCCGATGCAACGACACTATTGCCAGCATCAATTACAGCGTAATCCTTTGAAATTTGGAATTGGATATTATCACCCTTCGGCGGATTTGAAAATGCGGAAACTCCTTCAATAGCCAATAAAGCCAAAGCGCCATAGCCACTTGAAATTAAGCCCGCATTCATTGCAATTCCCGCCGCTGCCTTAGCCGAGGCTTTTGAATTAGCATCTTTATACCAAGTCTGTCCCATTTCTCCCGTTGCTATTGAGTAAGCCCAAGAGATAACCTCGGTAGCCTTGTAAGGCGCAAAAACATTGGGAGAATAGGTATTTTCTGGCAGTTGAAAATTAATGACCGATACACTTGAGCCATTTAAGTTTGAGGTCGAGTGAACCCTCTCAAGCCTATCAATCAGAGTCACAATGCTTGTGTCAATCGAAGCAAGCACTTTCCGTGATTTCTGCTTATTAATCGTATTATAGCCAGTAACCACCGTCTCTGTTTTTACCTCGTATGTCGTATCGAACTGCTCGACCCACTCAATTCCCGTGTTGAAATCTGCCTTTTCAGGGCTTGCAGAAATTCTTTGAATTCTGATGCGGCAAACCCGCCCTTTGACAAGGTTGCCGTTTTCAAACCTGAATTCATAAACTCCAGTCTTGAGCACTTTTATAGTTTTGTTTTCAATCTTCTTCGTCTCGTAGTCTCGGTACTTGGAATTTGAAGGATACTCTTTCACTTCCACCTCTTTCATTTCTTTCCCGTCAGTTTCTTCAAAATTGAAAATAATTTGGTCGCCTTCGGCAAAACCATAGTGAAGCTTCTTTGTGTCTTTAGCACCAATTTTCAGCGTAAGGTCAGCGACGTCAATTGGTTCTTGTGCCATCGCTTTTCCCAGGAAAATTAAAAAAGCAAGAGTTAAGAAAATTTGCTTCATGACTTTACATTTTGAGATTAAGGTTACTTTCAAATTGGTTTTTGACGCCAACAAAAACCAGTTCAACCTATCATTTTCCCGACATCGAGAACATGATACCGTCCGACCCAATCACCTGATTTTCAACGTCAAAATCGAAAGCACCGCCAGCAAAATGCTCACTATCCAAAACCTCGGAGCTAATCATTATTGCCGACGCCGTTTGCACCGGCAATAATGATTAGCTCCCGCATGGCTCAACTTTTATTTTCTTTTTCCAGCCGTTTCGTCTCTTTCGGCAATTTCTTTTCCTCGCCTTCCAAACGCCTGCGCACCTTGTTCACGTCCTCCGCCGGAGGCAATGCTTCCGGCTTGATGCCACGCTGGACGAGCATTTTCCGAACCGCCGTGTTGTTTTCGACGTGTTCTTTGGAGATTTGCGGCTCGCCTTTCAAGTCCTTTTCCACCACATTGTGGCTCGTCAATTCAGTGGCAAAATCCTTTGCTTTTATGGTCAACGAGGGTAGAAAATCAGCCAACGGCTTGCCGTCCGGAATGGAAAGTTTGCGTTTCATTTCGCTCGTCGAGTAGCCGCCAAAAAGTGCCTGGTCGCCTTTCGAGCGAATGGTGGCGAAGCCTTTGTCGTCCACTTTTCGCTCGTACAGAATTTTTGAAAGCTTCTTTTCTGTTTGAGATAGCTTTTCCCTCACCGTGACTCGTTCCACGTCGAGCAGCCGTTTTTCAATCAATTCTTGCTTCCTCGTTTGGACAGCAAAATAGGTTTGTGCAAAGGCGACTTCGGGTTTTGCCGGGTCGCTGTTTTGAGCGACGAGGTAGCAGGCGTAGCGGGTGAGCGCCCAATCTTCTACGTTCCGTTTTGCGCCCTTTCCCAATTCAATGGCTCTGTTCACGTCGGCAAAATGTCCGGTCGCATTTTCACCCGCATTTTCGCAGGCTTGCTTGGCTTTCTCAAGCACGTTTTTGAAGTTTTCCCACTTGCCGTAGCCAAGTATTTCCTGCAAATCCCTTGCGCTCCAGCACTCTATGTTTTCATAGAGGTAGCAGACGCTTTCAAATTTTTGAAACAGCTCGTCAATTTGTTCTCTTTTCATTTGTCCAGAATTTTAATGGTTTGTGTAGTTCAATGAATACTCGTTTGTATAGCTGTTTCATGCACATTCTGGTCTTTTATCATTTTCCCGATGTCGGGAAAATGATGCCTCCTATTTTTTGTTGCTATCATTTTCCCGATGTCGGGAAAATGATGTTTCCTATTTTTTCATGGCTATCATTTTCCTGATGTCGGGAAAATGATGCCTCCCTTTTTTTGATGGCTATCATTTTCCCGACATCGGGAAACTGATGCTTCTATTTTCTTGCTATCATTTTCCTGACGTCAGGAAAATGATGCCTCCTATGTTCTGTTGCTATCATTTTCCCGACATCGGGAAAATGATAGCGTCCGTCACAACTACCTGATTTTCAACGTCAAAATCGAAAGCACCGCCAGCAAAATGCTCACTATCCAAAACCTCGTGACGATTTTCGCCTCCGGCAATCCCTTCTTTTGATAGTGGTGGTGCAGCGGCGACATCAGGAATATCCGCCTGCCTGCGCCGTACTTCTTTTTGGTGTATTTGAAGTATGCCACCTGTATCATCACTGACAGGTTTTCCGCCAGGAACACGCCGCAGAGGATTGGGATGAGCAATTCTTTGCGCAGCAAAATCGCCATCGTGGCGATGATGCCGCCGAGGGTCAGGCTGCCCGTGTCGCCCATGAAAACCTGCGCCGGGTAAGCGTTGTACCACAAAAATCCCGTGCAGGCGCCGAGCAGGCAGGCGGCGAAAATGACCATCTCGCCCGTACCCGGCAGGTAAAACACGTTGAGGTAACTCGCCAGGATGACGTTGCCGCTGACGTAGGCGAACACGCCCAGGGCGGTGGCGATGACGCTACTCACGCCCGTCGCCAGACCGTCCAGCCCATCTGTCAAATTTGCCGCATTCGAGACCGCCGTGATGATGAGGATGACCAGCGGCACGAATACCAGCCACACGTATTTGGTCGCCGTTTCCTGCTCTTTTGCGGGAATCAGCTTTGAATAATCCAATTGATTGTCTTTCAAAAAGGGCACATTCGTGATGTACGCTTTGGTGTTTGCGACTTCGACGGTGTCGCCTCTTGCATCTGGAACTCGCTGGGTTTCAATGATTTGGTAACCCATTTCTTCTGCGTCCTCCAGGTCTTGCCGCACGGTGACTTCGTCGCTGGCGTACATCGTGACCGCCACTATCAAGCCGCAGCCGATTTGCCCGATGAGTTTGGATTTGGCGCTCAAGCCTTCCTTGTTTTTTTGGAAGACTTTGATGTAGTCGTCCACGAAGCCGATAATCGCCATCCAGGTGGTGACCAACAGCAGTACGAGGATATAGACGTTTTTCAAATCCGCCACGAGCAATATCGGGATGACGATGCCCATGATGATGATGACGCCGCCCATCGTCGGCGTGCCTTTTTTTTGCAGTTGCCCTTCCAGTCCCAGGTCTCGGACGTCTTCGCCGATTTGCAGCTTGCGCAAAAATCGGATGATGCGCCCGCCGAAAACCATGCTGATGAGCAGCGACAAGACGATGCCCATGCCCGCCCGGAAGGATAGAAACTCCCACAAGCCTGCGCCGGGGAGGTTGTACGTTTTGTCAAGCCATTGGAAAAGCTGGTAGAGCATCGCTTGCCTTTAACTCGTTCACTCACTCCACCCCTGACCCCTAAAGGGGAACCATAAAAGCTACTGCGGAACCTTATTTTGGATGACCGAGGGTGTAGCTTTTTTGGTTCCCCTTTAGGGGTCAGGGGTGTGCGTGGGTAGTTGTTGTTCTTTGTTTTTTAAATAAAACCGCATGGTTTCGATGACTTTTTCGAGGTTATATTGGATTTCTGGGTTTTTGAAACGCAATATTCTGACGCCGCTAAATCCTATATCATCGCTTCTGCCCATGTCGTATTCTTTCTGCTCTTGGTTTTCGTGGTACTCGCCGTCCAATTCGATGACCAGCCTTTCGGAATGACAGTAAAAATCAACGACGTACTTTCCAATCGGGTGTTGGTTTCTGAATTTGAAGCCGTCCAGCTTTTTCAGCCGAAGGGCTTCCCAGAGGATTTTTTCGGCTTCGGTGTTTTGCTCTCTGTTTTTTCGGGCGTATTCAAACAACTTGGGTTTTGCGTCGTGGTGCATTGGGATTTTGTCTTGTGAGTTGTCCATAGTAGCCAGATTTTGAGTGTGTTCGCAATCACCCCCAGCCCCTAAAGGGGAGCAGAGTCTGCTAAAACTCTACTGTCGAGTCTTGTTTCCACATGACCTTTTTTGCAGGCTTGGCTCCCCTTTAGGGGTTGGGGGTGGGTGCGGAATGTGGCTGCAACTGTCGGCTTTTTCCACTCACACCCCCAGCCCCTAAAGGGGAGCAGACCCTGCTAAAATTCTACTGTCGAGCCTTATTTTCACATGTCAATTTTAGCAGGCTCTGCTCCCCTTTAGGGGTTGGGGGTGTGAGCGAATAAACTTCACGCCAGCCCTTCCGCCAGCTCCTTCTTATCATCAAAAGGATACTTCATCCCCTTAATTTCCTGATACTTCTCATGCCCCTTCCCCGCCACCAAAATCACGTCCCCGCTTTGCGCCAGCCTGCAAGCCGTGCGGATTGCCTGCCGCCGGTCGGCGATGACCAGCACTTTTTGGGTGGCGTAGGGCGGGATGCCTTGCTCCATGTCTGCGAGGATGGCGGCGGGGTCTTCCGAGCGAGGATTGTCGCTGGTCAGGATGACCTGGTCGCTGTAATCGCAGGCGGCTTTTGCCATGAGCGGGCGCTTGGTCTTATCCCGGTCGCCGCCGCAGCCGCAGACGGTGAGGATGCGACCGCCGCCTTTGCGCAACGAGTGGATGGTCGAAAGCACCTTTTCCAGCGCATCGGGCGTGTGGGCGTAGTCCACGATGCCGATGAGGTTTCGCTCCTGGTTCACCACCTGGTCGAAACGGCCCTCGGCGGCTCGCAGGCTGCTCAAGGCTTGCAAAACCTCCCGCTTTTCCTGCTCCAACAGCACGGCGACGGCATAGACCGCCAGCAAATTATAGGCATTGAACTCGCCGATGAGCCGGGCGTGAAATTCCTGCCCGTCGAGGTCGAGTTGCAAGCCGGTGAGGCTGTTTTCGAGGATGCGGGCTTTGAAGTCCGCCGCACGGCGAAGGGCGAAGGTGTAAGGTTTCGCCTTCGTGTTTTGCAGCATGACCTCGCCCCGCTTGTCGTCGGTGTTGACGAGGGCGAAGGCGGTTTTTGACAACTTGTCAAAGAACTTCTTCTTGGCTTCGATGTACGCCTTGAAGGTTTTGTGGTAGTCGAGGTGGTCGTGGGTGATGTTGGTGAAAACACCACCCACGAACCGAAGTCCTGCGATGCGCCGCTGGTCAACAGCGTGGGAGCTGACTTCCATGAACGCATAATCGCAGCCCGCTTCGACCATTTGTGAAATCAGTAAGTTGATAGACTCCGCATCCGGCGTCGTATGTGTGGACGGGATGCTTTTATTAAAAATTCGATTTTCAATGGTGGAGATTAAGCCAACTTTATAGCCTAATGCCGTGAATAAATCAGAGAGCAAGGTGGCAGTCGTCGTCTTGCCGTTGGTGCCGGTGACGCCGATTAGTTTGAGCTTTTCGCTGGGGCGGTCGTGGAAGTTGGACGCTGCCTGCCCGAAGGCTTCGGCGCTGTCCGGCACTTGCACGTAGGTTATGCCCGCTTTTATTTCCCCCGGCAACTCCTCGCAGAGGATGGCTGCTGCGCCTGCTTCGATGGCTTTTTCGATGTAGGTGTGCCCGTTGGTTGCCGTGCCCCGGATGGCGGCGAAGAGGGTTCCTTTTTGGACTTGGCGGCTGTCGAGGGTGAGGGTGGTTATCGTGGGCTCCGTTGAGCCGACGAGGGTGGTTGTTGTGATGTTTTCGAGTATGGAGGAGAGTGGTTTCAATGCTATTAATTGAATTACTGATTAATTACTGGGGCCGCCTGAATGATTGTACAATTGTAGTTCGCCATAGCTGATGGTATATATTTTAATCTAACCGTGATTGGAGTTGCCTGATTTGGGGGAAAGAATTCATAAAGCACAACTCGTACTTCATCAATCTTCGTGTTTGTTTGAGAGAAGTATTCAAATAGAAGTACGACATCCTTATAATTAGCGAGCGTGGCGCTATTGATTACATTTCCAATGATGACATAACCATCACTTTTCTCTCTTTTCAATAAACCTCTTTCTTGAGTAATATTCTTCGAGAGGTGTACATCACGAAGTTGCAGGTAAGAAAGAGGAGATATTTCTTCCCTTGTTTTTAAGTCATCTTTTAGTTCTTCGGTAGTTCTGGGTGGATTGTAACTATGACTGCCTCCATCGCAGCCACAAAAAATCATGAAAATGCCAAGGATTGCAGACGCTTGGAAAAGAATTGAGTAATGATAGTTTTTCATGAATAAAGAATTTTAGTTGATGAGTTAGTTTTTCAGTTTGATGGCTAATGTTGTAGCCAAGTATTGCCATTCACCACCTGTCCAATTCAACTCCTTCGTTAAGTCAACAAGGTGATGATTTTGATGCCCTTCGAGTTTAAAGTGCATTGGTTTTCAATCATTCTTTCGGTTTTCTTCTCAATGAAAAATCGGGATTATCCCAATTCAATTCCATTTTAAGCTTTTGTATTTCAATCAATGCTTCTAATTGGATAGCACTTCTTTTGGTAAAAATTTCAGGCTTCTCAATCTTAAAATAGGTTTTCAAAGTTTCCTCACATAATTTGATAGCTATTGGGATTTCAACTGAATAAAACTCTTTTCTTCGCTGAAATAAATATTCTTTAAGTATGCCTTTTATCAGGTTTTCGGCAACATTGCAGTTTGGCACAATCATATGCCATTCAACTTCCCAAATGCCAATTGATTCAGTTCCTCTGCGCATTTCATTAGCTCTTACTTCTGGATGAATGGTCGTTTTGCCAATCTTTATTAATCCATCGTATTCCTTATTGCTAAGGATATATACAAATTGTCTTTGTTCTGCCATACTTGAGTTTATTTATGTTTGGCTTTCTTCAATTCCTCCTTTGAAATTTATTTACCGCTTCGCCCTTTTCAACTCTTCCCTCAACTCCTCCGGCGAAGGCAACTGCCCGGCAAGTTCCTTGGGCAATTGCTGGCTCAACTGGTACTCCGCCACGCCCATCGGCTTGGTGCTGATGCGCAAAGCATACTCCACCTCCAGGTCGTCCTTTTCAGCGCAAAGAATGACGCCAATGGAGGGGTTTTCCTTCGGCAACCGCACCTGCTCGTCGAGCAATTCCAGGTAGAAATTCATCTTCCCGGCATACTCTGGTTTGAAGCCGCCTACTTTCAAGTCGAAGGCAACTAAGCATTGCAGCTTGCGATGGAAAAAGAGCAAGTCCACCCGGTAGTTTTTTTCGCCCAGGTGAAGCGGGTATTGCTGTCCTACGAAGGTGAAGCCGTAGCCCAATTCCAGTAGTAAGTCTTTCAAATCGCCAATGAGTTGACGTTCCAACTCTTTTTCTTGAACGAGGTCAGCGATGCCGAGAAATTCGAAGCGTCCCATGCGGTCTCTCGAAAATCGCTCGACGATGCTTTTGCCCCAACTCATTGCCTCCGGGCAATCTTTCGCCAGTTCTTCGATGTCCCGGTCAAGGCTTGCCAGCGATTGGTCAAGGATTTGGTCGGCGTTTTTACGCCTTTCCAAAATCGCCTGCCGGACGTTTGTCAGCAATTGGTTGTATGCCTCGTTCATTTCAAAAAAGGGTTTGATTTTCTGACTTTTGAGTGATTTTCTTCGGCTCTTTGCTTTTCGATTTTTCGAGGCTTTTCACCTCTTCCATCGCTTTTGCCGCTTTTAAAATCTCGGTTTCCCGCTCCGTTCTTTTCGTCAAAATGGCGAAGCGTTCCTCCTGGTTAAATCCTTGCGCAATCAAGGCAGCATTCAGGCTTTCCATGTTTGCCAGCACTTGCAGTTCTTCCACTGTTGCGCTGTCCCTGATGTTTCCCTTTTTGTCGGCGTTGGCAGCTTTCCACTGTTTTGCCGTTGCGCCGAAAACGACCGTGTTTAAGAGGTCGGCTTCAGAGGCGAAGAAGATGGCTTCCCGCTTGGTGTTCCAATCCAGCATAGGAACTATGTTTTCACGGATGGCGTCGGTGTGGATGTGGTAGTTTGCCTTTGCTAACTGCCTGCGCAAATCCCATTGGTCGCCAGCTCGCAATGTTTGATTGAACACACGAAACTGCTTGACAAAATGGACATAGAATTCTGAACTAAGCCAATTGCAGAAGTGAACCGCTATGTCAAAATGTCCATAAGTCCCGCCGTATCTCCCGGTGCTTGCAATCATGCCAATGGCTTTAGTTTTTTCAAGCCATTCGCCTGTTCCAAGCACGAAGCTGTTCGAGCCTGCGCTGGTTTTAATGTACTCGAATTCGAGTACATTAAAATCCGGGTTGTTCTCGATTTCCCAAGCTCCCAAGAATTCAACGGTGGCTTTGCTTCGTAGCCAATTTTGCAGAATAGCGCCGGTGCGCTTGTCTGCGACTTTGGCGATGTCTGTCAAGCAGATGAAGTCGCCCAGTGGATTTTGTTGATGCCTGACATCTATTCCTTTCACTTTGAAGGTTGAGGTAGTCATGTTTGATAAGTTTTTGTTTTAATCAGGACATCCTGCTGTTAATTCAACTTCTCCTATCGTTGGTTTTAATGTACTCGATTTCGAGTACATTAGAATTGGGTATTTCAAGTTAAAATCTACTTTGGAAAAAGCCAATCCGTTGATTGCCTGTCTTTTGTAAAACTGCGACAACCTGTCGCAGTTTTGATTAAACCCCACTTCCCAACCCCGCCATCACCCCTCGCAGCCGCCCCCCAAACCACTTCGTCTTCACCAGACTCGCTGCTTTCAGGTTGTGCAACCCGCTCAAATTCCCCCTGCTTTTCATGTTGAAGACCTTGTAAAAAGTCTCGAAATCATTGCTTTCGAGCATTTCAAAAAGCGGTTCGAGGCGGTTCGGGTCAATTTTGTATTCGCTCCTTTTGCAAAAAATATAGGAGCGGCGGTCGTTTCGGATTTTCGAGATGATGTCGTTTTTGTGCTTGTTTTTCTCCGCCGTTATTTTGGCTGCGTAGCTCGCCGCATCGAAGCCGTGATAGGCTTCCGCCAGGTTTTCCGGGTGGTACAGGTAGTTTTCAAAGCAGTAGTAGCGCAAGAGGGCGAGGTTGGGCAGCTTGTTTTCCAGCCTTTCCACCTCGTCGTCCGCCAGGTAGTCCCGGTCAATGATGCCGAAATTGGCGGGGTCGTTTTCGGCTCTCAAAAACACGCCGGTTTTGTCGGCTTCGCCCAAAAAGAGGGTGCTTTCCAGTCCGACGGTGTTGAACAGCAAGGCATTTTGCGCTTCGCAGAAGACCTTGATTTTATCCTTGAAAAGCAGGGTCAGAGCTTCTTTTGGAACGGCAATGTCAAAGACCTCCTGACTTTTTTGAGGTGCAAGCTCTACCGGGATGTCAAAATCAAAATTGTCGAAATCAATTATGGCGGCGCTTTCAGATTGGCGAGCATATTGAATGAAGCCCAAAGAATGGCTTGCCGTCCATAATTGGCAATTTTCAGGTATCCAGTTTTCGACGATTTCCTGGAGCATTTTGTATTGCAGGGAGGTGTGCAAATGGGCGTCCAATTCGTCGAAGAAAAAGATGGTATCCTGGTAGTGTGGCAGCCGGACGAAAAGGTAGAACAGCACGTTGATGACCTCTTTTTCGCCGGAACTGAGCAAGTCGTAATTGATTTCCGAGTTACCTTTTTTGAATAAAATATTGATTGGGGTGTTTTCCACTGGAGGAGAAAGTTGCAAAAAGACCAAGCTGGCATTGTCGTTTTCTCCGCCGAAAATGCGCACCAGCGCTTCGTTTATCCTTTTCAAAAACTGCCGGATTTCCACCAGCGCATCTTCCGAATTTGAAATATTGATGCCTCTGAAAACGCTTTCAACAATATCCTTTACTATGAAAAAAACATCGTGGTTGAAGCGGGTATCAAAGTCAATGTAATACCTGGGCTTGTCCTCGTTACTTTCAAGACTGATGGCGGGCCCCACTATATTTTGGGTAATTCTTGGCACGTAGCGAACGGCGCTTCTGCCGTAAAATGAACCATCGGCAAGTCGGGTATTCGATTGTTCGATGGTTCCCTTGCGGTTCTTTCCAAGTTTGCATTGGATAGTGCCGCCGTTTTCAAAGTCCATTGTCACGATACTTTCCCGGTCGTTTTTGAGGTAGTAGGCTTTTTCGTTGAAATCAAATCGAGCGGCATCGTGATGCGCAGAAATGATTTCCATTGCATCGAACACGGCGCTTTTTCCACTGCCATTCGCTCCAATAAGCAGCACCAGCTTGGGGCTTTGCGCATCTCCCAAGTCAATGGTCAAGTCGGTAAACCGCTTGAAATTTTTTAGCCGAAGCCTGGTTATTTTCATGTTTGTTTTTGAGCTAAACTATTGATTTTCTTCCTGTTGAAATTGTGCGACAACTTGTCGCACAATTTAGAAAAACTCACCCTTCGTCACCCCAATCGCAGCCAAACCACCTGCCCACTCGCCCTCGTCCCCGGCTTCACCGACTGCGCCCGCACCTTCCCATACCCGCCATTCACCCGCACCTGCAACCCCCGGTTTTCCAGCAAAAACAGCGCATCCCGCAAGCCCATGCCCATCACGTTGGGCACCTGGCGGTCGGCTACCGGGCGTTTGAGCAGTTTGAGGCTGTCGGGCGCTGCGGTGCGCAGGACTGCCCAATCGCCGTCGGCTTTGTTGAAATAAGCTATGTCTAATTCTCCGAGAATGGTTTTCAGGTCGGGCAGGTAGCCGCCGTCGAAGTCGGGGAGTTGCGTGTTTTCGAGGGCGACGGCGGGGGCGGCATTCAACACTGGGTACAGTTCCAGCTTGGTGGCGATGGCTTTGTCTGCAATCTCCCGGAAGACGGGCAGGGCGACCTGACCGCCGTAGATGCCCGCTTCTTTCGGCTTGGTAATCAGCACGATGCAGGAATAGACAGGGTTTTCGGCAGGGAAATAACCGGCGAAACTCGCCTGGTAGCCGCCGACTTGCGTCTTTTCCTCGAGGCGCATGTAGTTGAGTTGGGCAGTGCCGGTTTTTCCGGCGAAGCGGTAGCGGTCGCTGCGCAGGGCGTAGCCGGTTCCGTAGGCGCTGTCCACGACGGTTTCGAGGAGTTGCTGCGCCTTTTTGATGGCTTTTTCGGAGGCAATTCTGCCTTTCACCTCCGTCACCGGGAAGGTATTGAGGGTCACGCCGTACTGCTGGACTTGGGTGGCGATGTACGGTTTCACATAGACTCCGTCGTTGGCGACGGCATTGTAGAATGCCAGCAATTGCAGCGGCGTGATGGTCAGTTCGTAGCCGATTGCCATCCACGGGAGCGTGGTGCCGCTCCATTTGTCCTCTTGATTGTACGGTCGTTTGACGATTGGCTCGACTTCGCCATTCAGTTCGATGCCGGTTGCCCGGTCGAGGAAGAAATCCCGCAGATGCTCCACGTAGCGGTCGGCGTTGTTTTGCCTGCCGTAGTTTTCAAACACGAGCTTCGAAACGCCGACGTTGCTCGACATTCCGAATGCCTGCCGCACGGTCACGTTGTTGAGCGTGTGCGGGTAGGCATCCTGCAATTCGGCGTCGAAGTAGAGGGTGCGACCTTGCTCGATGTCCACGCTGTCGTCGAGGTCAACGTAGCCGTCTTCGAGCAGCGCCAGAAGGCTGGCTAACTTGAAGGTGGAACCGGGTTCGGTGGCGGAGCCGAGGGCGTGGTTGTAGGTTTCCCAAAGCTGCCCCTCCTTCGTCCAGCCGAGGTTGGCGATGGCTCGGATAGCGCCGGTTTTGACCTCCATCACGACGGCGCAACCGTTGGATGCCTGGTGGCGCACCATGGCTTTGGCGAGGGCGTTTTCGGCGATGTCCTGCAAGTTCACGTCAATGGTGGTGACGATGTCCTTGCCGACCTTGGGTTCGATTTTCGCCAGGTTTTCCAGCGGAATCCAAACGCCGTCGCCGACCCGGTACATGAGTTGGGTGCCCGCCTCGCCCCGCAGGAATTCGTCGAAATAGCCCTCCAATCCCACGCTAATCGTGTCGCCGCTGACGTAGCCGATGGTTCGATTGGCGAGCAGGCGGAAGGGTCGCTCCCGTTTGTATTTCTGCTCGACAATCAAACCGCCCCGGAATTGACCGAGGTTGAAGAGCGGGAAACTCACTATCAAGTCCCGCTCCGCCATGGTCGCATCCTTTTTGATGGGGATGTAGCGTCTGCCAGCCGCTTTTTCCGCCAGCAGGAATTCCTTCATGCCGCCGGGTGTGTAGGCTGGATTGACGTAGGTAGCGAGGCAAAATGCCAGGCTGTCAATACTTTTATTCCACTCCGCCGAGTCAATGGCGGAGGAATTTGGGTCGAACGATATGTCAAAGAACGGCATCGAGGTAGCCAACATGCTCCCGTCTTCGGTGAGGATGTTTCCTCGCTCTGCTTCCAGCGGCACTTCCTTGATGTACAGTTCGGTGCCTTTTTCCCGCCACTTGTCCCCGTCCACGACGCTGATTTTGAACGCTTTCCAAAATATCGCCGCCGCAATCGCCACGATGCCAAAGAGGACAACGTAGACTCGGACGAGGACTTCGTTTTTTATGCTGAAAGCCATGTTGAGGTATGAGGTATAAGGTATGAGGTATGTGGAGCAGACCTCATACCTCACACCTCATACCTATTATTCATCTACGACTATCCGCTTGACTTTGCCAGCGGTTTTTCGCAAGCCCATTGCCTCGACTTCTTCGCC
>CAZHLB010000067.1:0-15257 GCA_964533005.1 uncultured Saprospiraceae bacterium | reverse complement strand
CGGTCGTAGCCAGGCAATGCAGGTACCGTGATGGGATGGCACATCGTCCAGCCGTTAGGGTCGTCGGGGTCGTCCACGAAAGCGTAATTGAGGGCGGGCAAAGTGCTGCCCGGGTTGTATCCATCTCCGCCGAAGGTGATGGGAGTTCTGTCTCTCCATCTGCCGGTGAGGTAGTTGTAAAATTCCGCCCCGGTGTTCGGGTCAGTAGTGGCTGGCGGAGGGTTGTCAATGGTATTGTTGAAGTAAGTGAAGGAAGACATCCCCAATTCTTCGCGGAATTCGTCGAGGGGACCCCTGAAGTAGTCAATTCCGATGATGGGAATCCTGGTTCCATAAGTGTTCACGTCGCCGCAGGTAATTCCAGGGTTGCCGTCTTCCGCGTCTTCGTTGTAGGTGTAGGCAAGGCTGCGAGCAGTGTCGCATCCGATGTAGTCGTCGAGGTGGCAGCCCAGGTCTGCATCTACCCACATGGCGAAGTAGGTGCTGTCAATGTCTTCCAAAGCCCGGTTGATGAGTTTGTAGCGTTGGAAAGTCATGTCGTTCACCTGGTCGTTGGTGGCGTATGCAAAGGATTGCACCTGTACCTCCATGCGAATGGCAATGGCATCCGACTGACCGTGGAGCGCTCCACCTCCCTGGTCGTTGTAAATCCAGAAAATCATTTCATCGGGAAACTGGGGAGGCAATTCCTCGCAACCCCTGATTTCAATCATCGGGAAGTCCCCTTGGAGCGGGTCAAAAAAACCGTCGCCATCCTCATCCCAGAAGCCAGCCAATCCCTGGTCGGTGTCGGGCAGGTCGAACTGGTGGATGCTGAAAAAGTAGGGATTCCGCTTGGCGGGCCATCCTCTGACACCCAACGGAATCATGTCGTCCGTGTAGTCGCCCTTGCCATCGCGGGCGGCTTGAAAGAGCTTGATGTGCTCCTGGATTTCCTCTCCGGAAACCTCGAAGAAGCGATCCCACTTGTCACAAATTTCCTTGCTGGTCGAGCCGTCAACCGGGTCGAGCGGTCCTGCCCAGTACTCGTTGTTGTTGTTGCTGTGCCCGTAGGTCAAGCCTGCCAATTTCAGGTTGCCGCCTGGGTCGAGACCGCCAAGCCAAACTGCGCCGGCGAAAATGGAAGAGATTTCCTTCTGCCCCGGTTCTACTGCCGGCACGACATACTTGCCATCTGCCAAGTCCCACCAGACATCGCCGCCGGTGGTGAGGCGGGCACGGACGTTGTTCACGTCCTGGTCAATTTGCTTCTTGGCAGGCACGCAGGCTTCCCTGAACTTGACCTCGCCGGTGTTGCCTGGCTTTCCTGGTTGCATTTTCGGGTTGTAGTAGGCAAACGCCGACGATAAACCCAGCAACCAAGCGACCATGGTAAGCGAGAATAAAAGTTTTATGCTACGCATGATGGTGAATTTGATTAAGAGGTGAGAAGGTGAGAAAGTGAGAGGGTGAGACTGTCTCACTCTCTCATTCTCTCACCTTCTCACCCTCTATTAAAAATCGAAAGAAGCGCCGAGATACATCCTTCTCGGCAAGCTGAAATTGTCCGGGTTCAACATTCTCCACTGGTAGGAAGCGATGAATGCCGATTCGCTAAGTTCGCTGCCCAAGCCGTTGAGGAAGCCTAAGCCCCGTTCGGAATTGAGGTAGCCGTCGTCGTCGGCAGAGCCGGTGTAGCGATAGACGCCGATGATGTTGCGGCGGTCGAGCAGGTTGCTGACGCGGAAAAACACATTCAGCCCCAAACCGCGACCTGCGCCGGGCTTGGTCAGGTTGAAAGATTTGTCCACCTGGAGGTTCATCGTGAAATTCCAGGGCAAGCGGCTGCCATTGATAGCGCCGATGATGCCTGTCGAGCCAAATGCATCCGGTTGTATAGCAGCCGTGTACGGGCGACCCGAAACGGCAATCATGGTCAGGTTGGCGCCCATGTTGGCAAGAACATCCAGACCGCTGATGCGCGGACCGTTGTACTGTTTGCCGCTGCCGTAGCGATAGTCGAGCACGGCGTTGATGCGGTGGCGTTCATCGAAACTCATCGGGAAAAGTGTGCGCTGAATGCCCCTGGAACCCAAGCCCCGGCTGGATTCCGAGTCGGAACCCGTGCCGTCTGCGAATTGCAGGGTGTAGGCGAGGTTCAACGAGATGTTGCCCGTTCTGCGCAAATCGTAGGCGATGGAGAAGCCTTTCACTGTTGCGAAGTCGAGGTTATCGAAGGTCTCGTACAAGTTGACCGGCGCAGGCACGTGCAGGAAGTAGCGGCTCTGAATCATGTCGCGCAACTCTTTGTAGTAGGCGCTCAATTTCAAAGCTGCGGAGTTGCCAATTTTTTGCTGGAAGCCCACTTCGTAGTCCACCGTGCGCTCCGGCTTGAGGTTGGCATTGTTGCGAAGACCGCTGCCACGAGTGTCCCAGTAGAAATAGGTCAAAGGGCTGACAAACGTGTTCGACGGCGGGCGCTGCACCAGCACGTCGTAGTGCGCAAAGAAGTTTGCTTCGTCAGAAATCGGGAAGGAGAATGCCAGGCGAGGCATCCAGCTAATTTGCGGCTCGTAGTCCTCGAACGAAATGTCCGGGTCGAAGTCCGGGCTGGTCACGTCACGTTTCGAGGCATTCGGTTCGGAGTAGCTCGGATAGACCAAGCCGCCGCCGAAAATCTCAGTGCCGTCGTTGGCGACTTTGCCATTCGGATGGTACCAGGTGTCGCCCTCGCGATAGGCTTGAATCGTGCTACCACCGTCGCTGGTTACATAGACTTTGAAATCGTCGCCGATGTTGCCGGGGCGAGTTTGTCCGGTATGTTGGTCGTGAAAATCGGCAGCGCCAGCGATGTCATAAAGCGAGTACGGGTCACGCAAAACTTTGGTGTTGGCGTCGAACCTGTCCACCCGCACACCGACCCGGAAAATCACATCCTTGAACTTGAATTTGTCCTGCACGTAAGCCGCCTGGTAGTTCGGGCGGTCAGCGGCGACCGGGAAAGTGCGGATGCCGTTGGCATCCCTTGTGGTGAAAAAGTCCTCGAAAGTGATGCCGTCAATCAGCTCGCCGAGGTAGTCGTAGCCCCAGTAGTTCAAGCCGATTGTATTGTTGTCGTCGTTCAACTCCCGAGCAGAAAACATGTCGAGGCTGAGTTGGTCGGGCGACAAGCCGTCCACGTTCACGTATTGATTCAAGGGCACACCTAATTTGTCACGCAGATTTTTGTAAAACTGATTGTCGGTGCTGGTAACCTGGATGTTCGGCGCAAAAATGGGCACCTGTGTAGGGATGGTCCAAGTCTCCCCGGTGAACTGGTTAACAACGGTCGTCACTGTGTCCAAAACACTCAACACAATGCTGGAGTCAAGACCCTGTCCATCAATGTGCTCATTGGCGTGACCGCGAGCGATTGTCCACAAGCCGCGTGGGCTGATGTCGTAGCCCCGATTGGTGCGCTGCTCGTAGAGAATGCCAAACTGAATGCTGTGGCGATTTTCGCCCGAGCCGCTCGGCACCAACTCGAAGGAAGAAGTGGCGGAGAAAGTATAGATATCGCTGTCCCGCTTCCTGTTCAGGTTATAGACTGCGCCGACGTTTGTGTGGTGATTGCTCCAAACATTGGAGAGGTTGGTGGGAATCGAGCCGTTCAACACGTCGAAATCGTTGAAGTTGTCATTGTCTTCCCCGTTCAAGATGTAACGCGTTAGCACCGGGTTTTTGTCGCCTGGCGTGTAGCCACTGAAAATACGAGTGTAGTCCACGTGCTGTGGAACAATGTAAACCGTGTCATTGATAATGGTGTCAATAACGGTAGGTACAGTAGGCTCCCAAGTCAGGTCGTACTTTCCGATATAGCCATAATCGAACAGGTTGTCCTTGTGGCGAGGGTCACCAACGGAGAACTTGTTTTTCTCATAACCAAATTGAAGAACGTAGGCTGCATTTTGAATAAACGAGCCTTTTTGTCCACCATCTGCGGATGTCGAAGCTCCTCCCAAACGGTGGCGCAGGCGCACGTTTGCCCGGTAGCGTTCATCGTTGCTGGTTGGATTGTTGTGGCTGTTGAAAACCCGCCAGTTGTCAGGCGTGAATTGGTTTTCAATTTTGTAGTACGTGCCCGAAAAAGTCACGTCCACTGCCTTGCCGATACTGGCGTCCAGCTTGCCGGTAAGGTCATAAGTTTTCCTGTCTTCAAAAGGTCTGTAATCGAGGACATTCACGCCCGAATTGTCCACGAACTGCGCAGCCGGATATAAGGCGCTACCCGCCCGGACGACAGGGTTTGCTTCCAATTCCGCCAACACCTCATCCTTGACCCGATAGACCGAAAGCGCAGGCGGGTCGTCGTCCTTGTTGCCTTGATACTGACCGCTGAGTCGGTAGCCGAGGACGGTTTCACCCTTGCTTTTCAGGATGGGACCGCTGAGGTTGAGGCTCGCCAGGTTGTGCCCGTAGTTGTCGAAAAGCTCCGAACTTTCCACCTCCAAGCCGCCACTAAAGCGGTCGGAAGGACCTTTGGAAGTGACCGAAATGATGCCGCCGGTCACGTCGCCGTAGCGAGCTTCGATACCGCCTGTTACCACTTGCAACTCCTCGATGTCTTGTTTTGGAATCAACCTGCCGGATACCCGAACTCCATCCAAATAGTAGTTCGTGCCATCGGAGCGGGAACCCCGGATGTTGAGGTCGCCGCCTTCGTCGCTGCTGGAAACGCCAGCCGCCAGGGAGGCGAGGGCGTTTACGCTACGAGTGGGAAGGTTTTTGATTTCCTCGCTGGTGAGGCTCTTTCCTTGCGTGGTGTTGTCCTGCTCCACGAGCGGTCGCTCGTAAATGACTTCAAATGTCGGTAGGTCAATTCCCGCCGTCATTTTGGCGTCGAGCTTGTTCGATTTGCCGCCGCTGATAACGACGCCTTCAATTTTCTGCGAACCGTAACCGGTGTAAGAAAATTCAACGTCGTAAGTGCCGGCGTCCAATTCCGTGATGCTGTAAAAACCGTCGAAGTCTGTTTCCGTCCCGGTGACAAGCACTCCGTTTTTATAGAGTGCAACCGTGCCCAGAATTACAGGCTGACCGCTTTCCGCATCCGTCACTTTTCCAGACAAGGTTGTCTGCGCCATAGCTGCAAACCCCGCCGCCAGGAAAGCGATGGTGAGAAGTAAATAACGTGCCATACAACTTGAGTTTTAATTGTGAACTTGATTAGAAACTTGCCTTCTGGATTTTCTCAAAAGCGCGCAATGATAGGCAAAACTGCTTTTCCGACAAAAAATCCTCCGCCCGCTGGCGCTTGCCTGAAATGTTCATGTAGCCAAGCCTTGCATTGCAAAAGTATCTGTTGCCGGAATGTGCATTTTCACGCTACAAAAGTATTTTCCGGGTGGTGGGTGAGCCTGCCTTTCTTGGGAAAAAGTCAGCTTTTTGATTCGGGGGAAGTGGTGGACGGCGAGTGTAGTTTTGTCGTGTGAAATTTTCTGGGTCGAAGGTAGAAAATTGAACGAATGGCGAGGCTTTCCAGATTTTGAAGCCGGGCGCAAATGCTGATTGGTGTCAGCAGGGCAACAAAATGGGAAAACGCTGCACTTTTGCCGTTCGTAATTTTCAGGTTGCCCAGGTTAGGAGGCAACTTGAAGTTGCCTCCTAACTTAATTTTTCATGAAAAACATCTTGTTCGTCCTTGCCGCCGCTGCCTTTTTCCAAGCCTGCAAAAGTGGCACGGAAGCCAATCTACAAGCCAATTTTTTCATCCGCTACGAGCAATTGGAGAAAAAGCTGCGAGCAGAAGCCACCTTCAAAAGTCTGTCAGAAAACCAAGACTCTGCCTCGCAAGTCAGCAGTGGCAACGTCTTTTTTCTCGGCAAACAAATGACGCCTCACGACCTTCCCGGCGGCGTGATTCGCTACGAATTCGAGCAAATCCGCACTCTGGAGCCTGACCTCGATTTTCGCTGGCAAGAAGGTGGAACTGCAAAAACTTCAATTGCCCAGGTAGGCGAAATTCTTGACTTCAAAATTCAAGGCGACGTCGTAAAGAAAACAGGTTTCATTCTCACCTTCACCGGCAAGCCGCTTGCCGCAACAGAAAAGCTCGTACTTGCCTTCACGGACTCCCAAAACCAGCCCGTGAACGTTGAAATGGCAGGTCCCACGGAGACGCCGGGTGTCGTCGTTCAGCCCGATAAATTAGCGCCACTTGCGTTGGGGACGGCTTCCCTTTACCTCGTCCGTACCAGCCAGGAAAGCCGCATTGAAAAAGGAACTGAAATTCTGCTGCAAACGGAATTCTACACCGAGCGGCAGTTTTTCATCGTCGAGTGAGGCAAAATTTTAGGATTCCCATATTTGGTTCACGAACTCATAAACCTGAAAACCCAAAAACAAAAAAGCCTTTCCCAGAATCAGGAAAGGCTCGAAATGGACAGGATGTAAGTCTATGTGAAACGAAAGAGAAAAAAGTCGAAGTAGAAAAAAGCGGCGCTCGATGGCAGCGCCGCTTGTGGTTAAAAACCTAAATGGTAATACATGAAACTTAAATTCGAGGCAAAGTTGGATGGCAATGACGGGCGGGACTACGCTAATTTTGACTGCTTCCGGTGCTATTTTGACCAAAGGCGTTAAGTCTCTTGCGAGGAAAAGTAAATTTTGAAAACTGCATTGAAAATCTTGTGTTTTTGCCTCCTGCCTTCGATTCACCTTTCAAACCTTCTGAAAAATTATGAAGCCGATTTTTGAAGAAATCCAGCCCACCTTCGGCAGTTCCTTCGCCGTTCGGAAGTTTACGGAGGAAAACTGCTCTGCTTTGCCGTATTGGCACTTTCATCCCGAACATGAAATCGTGTTCATTTCTAACGGTAGAGGCAAGCGGCATATCTGCGACCACATATCTCATTACGAAGACGGCGACCTGATTTTCCTGGGACCCAACTTGCCTCACCTCGGTTTTGCCCAGGAGCTTTACGAGCGGCACGTAGAAATTGTCGTGCAGATGAAGGAAGATTTTCTCGGCAAGGATTTTCTGCACCTGGCGGAAATGGCAGAGATTCGGCAGCTTTTCGAGCGGTCGCTCACCGGGCTTGCTTTTCATGGGAATACCAAATGGGAAGTTGGTCAACGCCTACAAAACATGATGAACTTGGAGCCGCCCGACCGGCTCATCGAGCTTTTGAAAGTGTTGCAAATACTGGCAAAATCGCCTGATTCGGAAATGCTCAACATCCAACGCTGGTCGCTGGAAGTCAAGCCGCAGGAGCATCAGCGGATGGAAAAAATCTATGCCTTTGTGCAGGAAAATTTTCAGAAGCCTTTTTTGGTGGACGAGGTTGCCAGTGCCGTGAACTTGACCGTGCCTGCCTTTTGCCGCTTTTTCAAAAAGCTGACGCACCGCACTTTCATTGAATTTCTCAATGAATTCCGCATTGCCTACGCCTGCCGCCTGCTTTCCGAAGACCATTGGGGCATTGCAGCAGTAAGTTTCGAGAGCGGTTTCAACAACCTGTCGCACTTCAATAAGCAGTTCAAAATCATCACTGGCACAAGCCCGACCGAGTATCGCCGGAACTTGAGGAAGTTCCTTGCGCCAGTGCCGCCGGTTGGAACTGAATAGTGGAAAAAAACTTCCCAATTTTTGCAACCGAATCCAAAAACCGCCTGTCTTACCGTTGTAGAAAATCAGTCAGTTGCTTTTGAAAACTTCTCGAAGAAACTGGCTACGTTTGTCCAGCGATTGCCGATTTTGGCAAACCCCTCCAAAAAAGAAGCACGAAAACACACCGCTTTAAATTTACGTCCAGATGAAAAAAGTCTCTCTTCCGATGGTTGTTTGGGGCTTGCTGATTGCAGCCAGCTTGTCTTCGTACCTGTTTCTCGCTTCTGAAAAATGCGAGAATGCCGCTGCTTCGACCTCGACGACCGAGGCTGTTCAATCCGAAAATGAACTGGAGGCAAAAGATGCCAAAGTTATTTTGCCGGATATTGCCTTGGTCAAGAAAGTCCTGAACATCACCAAAATTGTGCTTCCGAAAGATTGAAAAAGCTGAAATCTGAGGGATAAAAAAGCCTCGGTGGAAAACCACCGAGGCTTTTTTTTGCCTCAAACTTCGATTCGAAGCACGTGAAGCGGAAACCGCTCCGGCTTCAATTCTACGTAATTCCAATCATTGAACCAGTTGTAATTGTCGCCCGAAAGCAGTTCATCCACCTTCAAGTTGAACCAGCGGCTGCGCAAACCCAGCAATTCCTTCGGCACTTCCACGTAGCCCGCCTGCTTATTGTGCGGGTCGAGGTTGACTATGCACCAGATGATGTTTCGCCGGTCGGGCGTGGCTTTGACGAAGCTGAACAACTTGTCGTTGTCGGTTTTTGGGAACACTATATTATAGGTGTCTTGCAAAGCAGGATTGTCATGCCGGATGCGGTTGATGCGGGCGATGAAATCAGTAAGGCGGTTGCGGGCGCTCCAGTCGTGCCAACGGATTTCATATTTTTCCGAGTGCAGGTATTTTTCAGTGTCCTCTGCCCTGGGATTGTTTTCCATCAACTCAAAGACGGGCCCATAAATGCCACAGTTCGATGACAAAGTCGCTGCCAAAGCATAGCGCAACAAAAAGGCATTTTCACCTGCCGCCTGCAAGCTGGTTGGCAACACATCTATAGTATTAGTGAAAAAATTCGGGCGCAAAATTTCCCTCGAAATCCCGGTGGACAAGTCAAGCAGGTGCTGACGCAACTCATCGGCAGTGTTTTTCCACATAAAATGGGTGAACGACTGGGCGAAGCCGCATTTCGCCAATTCCTCCGCCACCTTGGTTCTTGTGATTGCGCCTGAGACAAAAATCACGTCGGGATATTCTTTCTGCACTTCCGAAATGAGCCATTTCAAAAAGCTGAAAGGCTTGTAGTGCGGTGCGCTGCCATAAAAAATGCGGACGCCTTTTTCCGCCCAGAAAAGCAGGTTGTTTTTCAATTCCTGCCAAAGATTTTCCCAATCGTCGCAGCAAATGTCAAAGTTGACGCTGTCGCCGTAGCTGATGGGCGGCTGTTCCTCGATGATAACCTTGCCGTCGGGCGAGCGGTGAAACCATTCGGGATGCTCCTTGACGTAAGGATGGTCTGGCGAGCAGCGCAGCGCAAGGTCGAGGGCGATTTCGATGCCTTTTACAGAGGCGGTTTTCATCAGCCGCTCGAAGTCTGCCATCGTGCCGAGCGAAGCATGAATCGTGGTGTGCCCGCCTTCCTCGCTGCCGACTGCCCAAGGTGCGCCGACGTCGTCAGGCAACGTGGTTGAAGAATTGTCCTTGCCTTTCCTGCCAGTTTTCCCGACGGGAAAAATCGGCGGAAAAAGCAGCACGTCGAAGCCCATTTCAGCCAGACGAGGCAGCAGGTTTTCAACGTCTTGAAGCGTCCCGTGCCTGCCCGGAACCGGGCTTGCCGAGCGGGGAAACATCTCGTACCAAGTGCTGAAAATTTCCTGCTTGCGACCCACTCGCACCTGCCAGGTTTCTTTCGAAATGGCAGCAAATTGCTTTTGCCCCTCCACCCAGCCTTCAATCCGGTACTGGTAAAAGCCTTTTTTTTCGACGGTGAAACTGCCTGTCCAGGCATCGTCGCCAAGCTGTTGCATGGGCGCTTCCTGCCATTTTTTTTCCGATTGATGTTTGAAAAGGAGGCTTGCCTGAATGGTTTCTTCGCCGTCGGCGAAGATGTCTGCGCTGACCTGCACCTGCTCCCCCGGCGTGCGTTTGAAGTAAAAATCTTCGCCGCAGGTGCTGGGTTTGACGTTTGAAATGATGACACGGCTTCTCATCGGCGGTGTAGTTATGATTAGGGCGCTTGGGCAGGAAATTCAAATGAAAAATTGGATTTCACTGCCGAGGCTCTGGCTAAGTTGAACGAAAGGTAGAAGTTCGTTTTTCCTGCGTCAAAGGAAAGCGGAAAACTTGTCCCGGCAAAATCCATTGATTTTCACCCTGCTTTTTTCATTTTGCCCGGCAAAAAATGAAAAGTCTCGTCTTTGCCACCGGCAATCCCAACAAAATCAAGGAAGTCCACGAAATCCTGAGCGGTGAATTTGAAATCCTCAGCCTCCCGGATATCGGCTGCCCGGAAGACCTGCCCGAAACCAACCCCACCCTCGAAGGCAATGCCTTGCAAAAAGCCCGCTTCGTTGCGGAAAATTTCGGCGTCAATTGTTTTGCAGAAGACACCGGGCTGGAAATCAAGGCATTGAATGGCGAACCGGGCGTTTTTTCCGCTCGCTACGCAGGCGAAAACAAAAACCCGGATGCCAACATTGAGCTGGTGTTGAAAAAAATGCAGGATGCAAGCGACCGAAGCGCCCGTTTCAAAACAGTGATTGCCCTCATCCTGGACGGGCAGGAATACTTGTTCGAAGGCATTGCAGAAGGCAAAATCCGACGTGAAAAATCAGGCGCAGGCGGCTTCGGCTACGACCCGATTTTTCAACCTGATAATTTTGACACTACTTTTGCTGAGATGCAAGCGGCGGAAAAGAACGCCATCAGCCACCGGGGAAAGGCAGTCTGCTTGCTGACGGATTTTTTGAAGCGGCAAACGTTCTAAATTTGCCAACCCGCCACAATTGAACAGCCAGAATACCCTGCAACTGAATTTCCAAACCAGGAAAAAATGAACTCAGAAAATTTCCATGAGTACCTCAAAAACCCCTCGAAACTGCACCAAATCAGCTACCAGGAATTGAAAAGCCTGACGTTGCAGTATCCGTATTCGCCCAACCTGCGCTACTTACTGCTGGTTAAGAGCCTCTTGGACGAAAACAAAGATTTCGACCGCAACCTGTCGTCTGCTTCCTTGCTCAGTCTTGACAGGAAGAAGCTGTTTCAGTTGGTCAGGCAGCACCACCGCATCCGGGAAATGCAGGAAAACTATGCCCTGACCGAGGATTTTCTGGAGTTGAAAGACCTTTCCACCATCGAAACCATTCTCCAGCGGCAAGCTCCGGCAGAAAAGGAAGCGGCATTGCAAGCTGAAAATCCGTCCGAAGTTTTTGACGTGGGAAGCCTCTCCCCGCTTGCCGACAAAAGCGACCGGGATTTTGCAGAAACAGGTGATTTTCAATTCCTTGAAAATATTTTTGAGGAACAACACGACGCCGAACCGGCTTCCTCAGCGCCTGCCGAAAGCCTTGAAGCGACTACCCAAGCTGCCCAATCTGTTGAGGAAATTGACTTGAACTCCACTGTTTTGGAAGAAACTCCGAGCGAAACGCAGGTGGAAACATCTTCGGAATCAGAATTGCCTTCTCTCGAAGAAATCCTTAGCCAAGCGCCGGAAGAATCGTTGGCGATCGCACCGAGCAATGGCATGGAAGGTGCGACTGCTGCCGATTTGTCAGCGATTTTGGAATCTTCTTCCGAACCGCTGAGTGAGTCGCCTGCCGAAAACTTGCCGGATACAATTTCTGGCGAAAGCTTGCCGGACGCACTTGCCGAAGCTGCCACCCCCGGTGGCTTGTGGGAAGAACCTGAATTGCCTGCCGAACTTGAAAGCCTGCCCGACGAGTCCATAGAATTGATTGAACAAGAACCAATTGTGAGCGACCCAAATTCCTGGACGCTTGAAGAAGAACTTTCTGTTGCCCCGGTTGAGGAGATACCGGAAGCTGATTTTCAGTCAGAAATGGCAGAAAGGTTTCTCGAAGATGAACCTGCAACAGAACCGGCAGAGGAGGCAAAATCAACTGAAATACCTTTTGAAATCACCAACGAATCGGATGCGACATCGCCCGAAATAGCTGCTGCACCTGCGCCTAAAACCTCGTTCAGCAGTTGGCTGAATCAATTTCAGCCGCCGCAACCGAGCATTCTTTCCAGCGATTTCAAGAAAGCGCCTCCCATGTTTTCAAAAAAAACAGAACAACCTACGCCTGCCCAAGAGGAAGTCGAAGCGATTGCCGCAAAAAGTTTGCAAGAACCCACCGGCATTGTCAGCGAGACCTTTGCCCGCCTGCTCGAATCGCAAGGGCAATACGAAAAAGCCATCATCATGTACGAGCGGCTGATTTTGGCGAATCCTGAGAAAAGTTATTTCTTTGCCGCTCAAATTGAAAAATTGAAAAAAATGTGATTGGTGATTGGTGATTGGTGATTGGGAGTGCCCCGGTCACCAATCACCAATCACCAATCACCAATCACCAAATATGGGCTTGATTACAGTTTTAATTGCCATTGTTGCTTTCCTTTTGATTGCAGCCGTTTTGATTCAAAACCCGAAAGGCGGCGGTGTAGACTCGACCTTCGGCGGCATGCAGGCAACCCAAATGTTCGGCGTGGCGAAGTCCGCAGACCTGATTGAAAAAATTACCTGGGGCTTGGGTATTGCTTTGTTTTTACTTTGCATCCTTGCCACTTTCTTCCTCGGTACCGGCGGCGAAGTGGATGTTCCGCTTCAGTCGCAGTGATTTTTATAGGTTGATAAGAGTTGATAAAAGTTGATGAGGGTTGATAAACCGTTGCGGTTTATCAACCCTCATCAACTTTTATCAACTCTTATCAACCTTTATCAACTCTCAGAATGAAAATAGCCGCCATCGTCCCCATGCGCCACAGCAGCGAGCGGGTGCCGGGGAAAAACTACCGGGATTTTGCGGGGAAACCACTCTACCGCTACGTCATTGAAAGCCTGCTCGCCTGCAAAGCCATCACCCAAGTTGTGATTGACACGGACAGCCCGGTGATTTTAAAAGATGCCGCCGAGCATTTTCCGATGGTCACTTTGATGGAACGACCTGAGCATTTGCGGGCAGGAGAGATTCCGATGAACGATGTCTTGCTGAATACCATCCGTCAACTCGACGCAGATTTCTTCTTGCAAACCCACAGCACAAACCCGCTCCTTTCGGCTGAGTCCGTTCAACGAGGCGGTGATTTTTTTATCAAAAACTACCCCATCTACGACTCGCTTTTTTCGGTGACCCGCTTGCAAACCCGCCTTTGGGATGAGCTTGCCAGGGCGGTGAATCACAACCCGAACATCTTGCTCCGCACCCAGGATTTGCCGCCCATTTTCGAAGAAAATTCCTGCATGTACATTTTCTCGAAAGCCATTCTGGAGCGCAAACACAACCGCATCGGCGACCGACCTTATTTGTTGGAAATCAGCAAGGAAGAAGCTCAGGACATTGACGTGGAGATTGATTTTCGGATAGCCGAGTTTCTTTGGAAAGCGAGGAATGGTGGTTGACCGTCTTCCTCGTAGAATGAAAAGGGGCAGTTGAGAAGTACTTCTCAACTGCCCCTTTCATTTTACGAGTGGCAGCCTACTTGCCTATTCTTTACTTGCCTACTTTAATTTCCTTCTTTTTGAAATCCACGCCTGCCTCCTGATGCCGTTCCGGGTCAACGTCAACCCGGCGGTTCAACTGGTGCTGCGGCTCGGTGCAGAAGACTTTGTCAACGCAGTTATTGATGGGGTCACGCTCACCAAAAGGTTTGGTTGAAATCCTCGCAGCATCAATGCCTTTGCCGACCAGGTACTTTTTCGAGCTTTCCGCCCGCCGCTCTGCCAGTGCATCATTATACGGGTGGCTACCTCTTGCATCGCAATGAGCGCCAAGATGCACGTGCAGCGTGGGGTATTGTTTCATGATGAAAACCAGGCTGTCAAGCGTTGGCACAGCGTCGCCTTTGCGAATGTAGGAGCGGTCGAAGTCGAAGAAAATCGGCTCCAAAATCACCGTCAGCGGCGCTTTCAGCGGAACGATGACCCGCACCTTCCCGTCTTTGCAATCCAGCACTAAGTCTTTGACTTGCACCGTGTTATCGTAGTACGGGCGCTTGCTGGCGGACACTTCGTACTGATGGCTACAGTCAATTTGCGTTCTCGCCATGGCTTCGCCGTCGCCGGTCAGGCTGATGACTTTGCCGGTGGTTTTGTCCAAAACCTTGATGTCAGCCAGCGGGATGGGATTTTGCGACGGGTCTTCTACGACCAGGACTTCAAGCTCCGCATAAAACTTGTCCTTTTCGAGCGGAATCACGTAGGGGCGGGTCGCCGCAAGCTGGTCGGAAGTGACCGTCCGGCGGTCAGCTTTGTAGTCTGTTTTTGAAGTGGAGAAGACCATTTCAGCGCCTTTCGGCACTTGGAAAGTCACCGTTCCGTCATTGCCGGTTTTCATCTGCGCCGGTTTGGACGAAGCATTGGGGCCTCCGTAAATTTTGTCGAGCATGTTGGCGTAGCTCGTGATGTTGTAGCTCACGTCGGCAACGGGCAGCGGCACATTGGTTTCCTTGTCAACCACGAGGACGACGACATCCAGCGGGTCAGGCGTATTCGTCCAGGAATAAATGTCGTCTTTGCCTTTGGCTTGGTCGCCGGGGCGGTCGCTGGTCAGGTAGCCTTCCGTGCCATTGTTCCAGGAGGAAAAAGCCACCTCGTCGCCTGCCTGGTTGAACGGAGCGCCCATGTTTCCAAGCATTTCCCAAGAGCCGCTTGCATTCATTTTCGCCGCAAAAACATCCAAGCCGCCTGCGCCGCCGTGGCCATTCGAGGAGAAAAACAAGTTGTTGTGTTCGTCGAGGTAGGGCCAGACGTCGTTGCCAGCGGAGTTCACCGAGGAGCCGAGGTTGAACGGCTGCGTCCAGTTTCCATTTTCAAACCGGCTGCCCCACAAATCCATGCCGCCCAAAGTGCCGGGGCGGTCGGAAGCGAAAAGCAACAGGCTGCCATCTTTGGAAAGGGTAGGGTGGCAGCTTGAATGATAATCCATGTTGAACGGCAGTTCGGTTACGTTTTTCCACTCGTCGCCAACGAGGTCGGCGGAGTAAATTTTGAGCAACATCGAGTCCTGGTCGTTCTTTTTGTAAGTGTTGCGGGAGAAAATCATCTTGTTTCCCACCGGGTTGAAAGTTGCCACGCCGTCGTTGTACTTGCCGTTGATGTCGCCCCGCAGTTTGGAAGGCTCGCCGTAAGTTCCATCCGCATTTTTTGGCGCATAAAACAAGTCCGTGTAATCGCCCGCATTGTCGGCGGGGCAGCGCAGGAAGCTTTTCGCTTTCGAGGAAGTATAGACGATGCCATTGTTGAACGGCACACCGTAAAAGTCAAACTCCTCCGTGTTGATGGTCGTGATATTTTTTAGCTCGACGCCCTGCCCAAAAAGCAGTCCGCCAAAGGCGGGCAGCGACAGCAGAAGGAGCAGAAGGATTTTATTTTTCATTGGAAATCGTTTTTGCGATTTCGGATTTGGGATTTCGGATTTCGGATTTGAGGCAACAGCCTTATTTTCAAGCTGTTGCCCC
>CAZHLB010000066.1:14594-15278 GCA_964533005.1 uncultured Saprospiraceae bacterium | reverse complement strand
CCAACTCGCTCTACCTCAACCAGATCTACAACACCGAATATGCTCGTGCCCACTAACTGAGCACTGGCCCCGAAATCTGGCAGCAAACGCAAGGCAAAATCACCTGCCTCATTGCCAGCGCAGGCACCGGCGGCACCTTGAGCGGCACGGCGCAATACCTGAAAGAACAAAATCCCGGCATCCGTATCATCGGCGTGGATGCCTACGGTTCGGCGCTCAAAAAATACCACGAAACCGGCGAGTACGACGAGCGGGAAATCTATTCCTACCAAATCGAAGGCACCGGCAAAAACATCATCCCCGCCAACTGCGCCTTCGAGTTGATTGACAAATTCGTCAAGGTGACCGACAAGGAAAGCGCCTTCCGTGCTCGTGATTTGGCTTTGATGGAAGGCATCATGGCGGGCTATTCGAGCGGCGCAGGGGTGCAGGCTTTGCTGCAAATCGGGCACGAATTCACCGCCAACGACGTGGTGGTGCTCATTTTCCCTGACCACGGCAGCAAGTATCTCGGCAAAGTTTTCAATGATGAGTGGATGCGGGCGCAAGGGTTCATGCCGGAAGTTTATTCGGATGAGCCGCTGCCGACGGCGGCGTTTGTGCCTGCCGTTTGACCAAAGCTGACAGGTGGATTTTTGATTCCCGGTGGATGAAAAATTTAAAAATTTTAAAACCACCCGCCTA
>CAZHLB010000066.1:0-14584 GCA_964533005.1 uncultured Saprospiraceae bacterium | reverse complement strand
AACGGTCACTGTGGTTTTTTGTATGCGGGTTGTATTAAAATTTCAAAATTTTTCCACCTGCCGCCATCCAAAAACCACCTGTCAGCTTTTCGCTCGACTTCAAAAAAAAGCCTCTGAGTTGTAGTTAACCCAGAGGCTTTTTCATTCAAACAACCTGAAAATTATCTTTTGAGCAGCTTGCTCAACCCCGATAAAACAGAACCGCCAAAGCCGCCTTCCTCCCTCTGTGTTTCAGCGAATTTATTGACTGAAATCAATCGGTCGAGGTGCGTGTAGCCGCCGTCCACAAAAACAAATTGCCCGGTGACGTGAGAAGCCCGGCGGGAGCTTAAAAACACGACCATGTCAGCTATTTCCTCCGGCGTCGTCATCCTGTTTCCAAGCGGGATGCTGCGATGAATTTTTTCCAAAAACGCCTTAGAATCAGGCAGTTGTCCGACGATGTTTTTGTACAGAGGCGTCCAAACTTCCGCCGGCACGACGGCATTGACCCGGATGCCAAATTCCAGCAATTGCGCCGCCCACTCTCTGGTCAAACTCAAAACGCCGCCTTTTGCTGCGGCATAGCCGGAAGTAGCGCCCTGCCCCGTCAAAGCAACTTTCGAGGCGACGTTGACAATGACGCCGCCTGATTTTTTGAGTGGATCGAGACAGTAATTTGCCATCGTGTAATAATGCACCAGGTTCGCTTCGATGGATTGGCGGAAGTCCGCCACCGGTCTGCCCAATTTCACGCCGTCGTTTTTGCCTGCATTATTGATGAGGATATCAATTGCGCCATATTTTTCCAATACTTTCTCGATGGCTTCCCGGCAGGCATTTTCATCCCGCAAATCCACCTGCAATGCCAGTGCTTCCTGTCCACGTGATTTCAAATCTGCTTCCAAAGCATTGGCTTGCTGAAAATTAAGGTCGAGCAAAACGGGCACAGCGCCTTCTTCTGCAAAGGTTTTTACAACCGATTCGCCGATGCCGGAAGCGCCGCCGGTGACGATGGCAATTTTATTTTTTAGCAGTAAATCCATGATATGGATGAATTAATTAAGCAGGCAAAATAACACGGCATATTTTTAAACACATAGTCACATAGAGGCACATAGTTTTTTGATTATCAACTCTATGTGTCGCTATGTGACTATGTGTTTAAAAAAATAAACGTCGCTCATTTGACTGCTAATTGATGTTTTTTTGCCGGGTAAATGAGTTGGAATTTCTACATCGTATAGCCATATATCCCGCTCAATTCCCGGTTAATTTTATCAGCGATATAAGTCATGGACGCCTTGTCCAAATAGTCCAAATAGCCGCCTACTTTGCCTTTGCGTGTTTTGAAAGATTCAGGGTCGGAAAGGTCGCCGGGGCGCAGGCGAAAAGATGCGAAAGCATCCCGGCGCTCCATTTCCCGCATGTTTTCAAAAGAAGAATTTGCGATAGCCGTTTCGATAGCTGCGTCGGAGGCAAATGCCTCAATTCCAAGGAATTCCACGATTTGTTTCACCTGCCGGAAGGCATTTTCATGCAAGTCTTCGTACCGCAACAAGCAAAAATGCGGGAAGCGACTGCTTTCCTCTGCCCAGATATTGAGGTATCGAATGAGGGTGTCAGTGCTGCCGTGCCGGCTGGAAACGTAATCGGTTATCGAGCCTTCGAAAGCAGGTTTTTGGCTGCCATGCACGACGTATCGCCTGGTTTTTTCAAAATAGCCTGAAACAATCACGTCTGCGGGATGCCTGACCATCAGGATGACTTTTTTCTGGCGGTACAAATTCTTTTTCAGTCGCAGTTCATCGGGCGTTTTCCAAAAAGGTTCGTCATCGTGCAGGAACATGATTTTGGGAATTCCCGGGTGCAAAGACGGCAAGTTTTCCACCTCCAAAAAGCTGGTATTTGCAGGCAAACCAAAGCTGTCTTTTAGCAAATTGCCGAGAATATGCCGCAGCCAAGTCCTGCCCGATTTTGGAAAGGAGCAGAACAGGACGTCTGCCGGTGCGATTTCCAGGCGTTCTTTTTGGGCGAGTTGCCAGTGCTGTTTTACCTGCCTCAGCGGGTCGAGCAGGCTCGAAAGGTGGTTCATTTTATTGGTTGAAAATGAGTGGCAAGAAAGGTCATTGGAAGCATTTGCCACACTTGGTTTCGACACTGATTTCGCTGATTTGACTGATTTTTCACTGTACTAATTTCAGTGCAAATCAGTCAAATCAGCGAAATCAGTGTCGAAAAAAGCTCACCTCACAATCGTCACTCCGCCTTCTTTGAAAACCTCCTCCACCTCCCCCCGGCAATTCACCACCTTCATTTTTACGTACCAAACCAACACCGCCGGGTCCATCCAACGCTCCCGGAATTTCCCGTCCCAGCAGCCTTCCACTTCCCTCGTCCCGAACACGTGATTGCCCCAGCGGTCGAAGATTTCCAACTGGTATTCAAGCAGTTGCACGTCCGGCGCCACGTAGCCCCGGAAGCAATCATTGAAGCCGTCGCCATTTGGCGAGAAGCTGTTCGGCACGTAAACTTTGGTCAGTGGGGAGTCTTCTTCCAGCCGCACTTCGATGGTTTTTTTCACCGTATCGCATTCGTTGGCGACGGTCAGCAGGTAGTTTCCGGGGGCGGTTGCCCAAAAAATGGAGTCGGTGGAAATGCCGCCGCCAGCCTGCGCCGGGCTTTGCCATTGCCAGAAAAACGGCAGCGAAGGCTGGGTCACCGAAAACTGAAGTTGAATGCTGTCCACGCAAGTCGCCACCTCGCCGGGTGCTTGCACGAGCAGCGGCGGCAGGGTCGGGATGAAAATATCATCCTCGAAAATGCAGCCGATGCGGTCTCGTGCGGCGATTTCGTAGTGCCCGCCAGCCAGCCCCTCGAAGATGTACAAATCGTGGAAACTCTGCCCGCCATCAATCGAAAACTCGAACGGTTCGGTGATGGTGGCGTGGTTCCAAAAGTTGATATAACCCTCGTGGCTGCCGAAACAAACCGGCTCGGTCGTCGCCCAAAAATCAACGAACGGCGCTTGTAACACCTTGATTTTCACGATGCTGTCGCAACCCGCCGAACTGGTGAAATTAAAAAACGACTCGTCGCCCACCGAGAAATTTTGCCCGTTGTAAACCGTCGTCGAGTCGCCGATGCAGACCAGCGGGAAGTCGAAAACGGTGTCTTGCGGAGCCGCCAAAACAGTCACCGTCACGGTCGAGTCGCAGCCCCACTGGTTGGCAAAAACGACCACCGCCGAGTCGCCGGGGAAGAGCGGGACGCCGAGATATTCGACGGTGCTGCCGGGGCAGGCGGTGAGTTGGAGTTGACTGCCGCCAGCGGGCAATTCTGCCACCGAAACGAAGAAAGTGTCGAGGCAACCGGCGGCGTTGATTTCGGTCAAAATGACCGATGCGCCTGCCGGAATTTGCTGCCCCAGAAACTCCACGAATTCGCCTTGGCAAGCTGCCGCATCCACAAATTCAACCGAATGTGGCAGTAAGTTGACCGTCGCCGAAACGAGGCTGTCGCAGCCGAATTGATTGAAACCCAACCAGTTGGCTTGCTCGCCGGGCGAAAATTGCTGCCCGTTGAACTCGACCGTTTGACCAGTGCAGGCAGAAAGTTGCAGGGTCGTTTGACTTGCCGGGTTCGCCGCAACGCTCACAAAAACGAGGCTATCGCAGCCTTGCCAGTTTTGAAAAATGAAACTCGCCTGCCCGCCTGCCGGAATTTCTTGCCCGTTGAAATTCACCGTTTGCCCTTCGCACCCTGCCAGGTTGACAAAAGTCGTGTCGCTCGTTTGCAACGCAAAAACGCTCACGCTCACCACGCTGTCGCAACCAAACTCATTGACGCCCAGCCAGTTGAATTGCTGACCCGGCAGCAAAATTTGCCCGTTGAAGCTCACCGTTTCACCCGGACAGGCTGCGAGTTGCACGAAAGTCGTGTCGCTGATTGGCAGCGCCGCCACGCTCACCTGCACGGTCGAATCGCAGCCTTGCCAGCTTGAAAAAGTGAAAGTCGCCTGCTCGCCGGGCTGAATTTCCTGCCCGTTGAAAGTCACCGCTTGCTGACCGCAGCTTTCAAAAAGCACAAAAGTGGTGTCCGTCGCCAGCAACGGCACGACGCTCACCGAGACGACGCTGTCGCAACCGAATTGATTGGTTTCCAGCCAATTAAGTTGGCCGCCGGGCGAAAGAATTTGCCCGTTGAAATTCACCGTTTGCCCTTCGCAGGCAGAGAGTTCTATGAAAGTCGTGTCCGTTTGCGGCAGCGCCGAAACGCTCACCTGCACGATGCTGTCGCAGCCGAAACCATTTTGAAAAACAAACTCTACCGTGTCGCCGGGCGAAAGTTGTTGCCCGTCGTACTCGACCGTCGTGCCGGGGCAGGTGGTCAGCGTTTCGCTCACCTGGTAAACTGGTAAAGCGGCAACCGAAAGGAAAAGCGAGTCGAGGCAGCCGTGCTGGTTGATGCTGACGAGGAGGGTATCCGTGCCCACTGGTAATTCGATGCCAGGGTAAAGTTCAAAACCCTCGTTGGCGCAAGCCTCCGCATCCGCAATTCCCACGAAATGCGGCAGCGGTGCAACGCTCACTGTCACGGTCGAATCGCAGCCGTTTTCGCTGGTCAGGGTGAAAATTTGGGTCGCTCCGACGGGCAAAATTTCACCTGCGTAGCTGGCGGAATCTTCCGAGCAAACTTGCAGCGTCAGGCTCGAACCGGCAGGCTGGCAAATTTTTGCCAGCAAGAAATTCTGCGCCGCCTCGTCGTCGCAGCCCACCAACTCGAAGTCGGCATTTGCAAGCACGGCAGCCCAAAATGGCGGCAAGCTCGCCGTGTCGAGTTGCAGAGAATACGCAGTGGAGAGGATGTCTGGGAAAATGAAATTGCCCGTCGGATTGCTGCTCATCGTGTCGAGCGCAGCGCCGCCAGTGCTTGTCAAAATGATGGGGATGCCGCTCACCGTCGTGTCCGCCGGGTCAATCACGCCGTTTTGATTCACGTCGAAAAAAACCTGCCCGCCGACCGTGCCGTAGCCTTGCAGCAGGTCGAGCGTGAGGACGCCGGAGAGGCTCACGCAGCCGTACAAATCGGTCATTTCAACTTGATAATCACCGCTTTGCGTAAAACTTGGACTTGGTAAATTTCCGCCTGCGGCAGGCGGAACGGGCGCTCCGTTCAAGTACCATTGCCATGAAACGACCGAGGGCAAATCGGGCAAACAAATCTCCGTGGGCAGGCAGCGAGTGAGGCAGCCGAGCGGAAATTTGCTCGCCCCCGGCGCTGGCTGAATCTCAATTTCATTGCTTTTTGCGGTGCAGCCGAAGGAGTTGGCGGCGACGGCAAAATATTTTCCGCCGGAAATCACCGAGATGCTCGTGCCGGGTTCGCCGGTGTTCCAAGTGTAGCTCGTGGCGGGTTGCGGAGAGGTGACGGAGAGGGTCGCCGGGGTGTTTTCGCAGATGAAACCCGTTGGGTTTGAGGCGATTGCGACGACGGGCTTGGGATGAATTTGCACCGAAATGCCTTCGGCGCTCGTGCAGCCGGTCGCAGAATTGGTCACCGTCACGGTGAAAATATGTGTGCCGGTTGGCAGCAGGTTGTTCTTGTCTTCGGTGAAAGTCAAAACGTCGCTCGTGCTGCCGTCCGACCAGGTGTAGGTGTAGCCCAATTCGCCGATGATTTGCAGGTTCACCGGGTCGCCCTCGCAGGCTTCGTAGCTGTTCGTAAAAATGGCGACGGGCTGCCCGAATTCGTTGTATTCGACCGCCTGAACGACGGCATTCGGCTCGCCCAAAACGTCCACGACGGCAGGCGGCGGGGTGAATTTGCAGCCGAAGGCATCGGTCAGGGTGACTTTGTAAACGCTTGATTCTTTGACGATTACCTGGCTGGCGGCGCTGCCGTTCGACCATAAATAGCTCACACCCCCGCCTCCGCCAGAGGCGGGAGAGGCAGACGCCGTCAGGACGATGCTGTCGCCTGCGCAAATTGGCGGCGGTTGGGAGAAGGAAATGCCGCCGGTCAGGTTGTTCGCAACGACTTGGACGGGGGCGGAAAAATCAGCCATGCAGCCCAGCGAATTGGTCACCGTCAGCGTCGCCTGGTAGGTTCCCGGCGCATCGAAAACGTGCAGCGGGTCAGCTTTGGTTGAAAAATTGGCGATGCCCGAAGCCGGGTCGCCGAAGTCCCAATGAAAATCGGCGATGTTGGCGCTCGTCGTGGCGCTGAAAGAAAAAGCGCTGCCGCCGCAGCCCGCCGTGGGCGGGACAAAACTGACGGTGGGCAGCGGGTTCACCACGATATTTTTCCAGTGCGAAGTTTGGCAACTGCCACCCCCGGAGCCGTTCACGGTCAAGGTCACTTGGTACGTGCCGGCAGTGGCGTAGGTGTGGGTTGGATTTTGTTCGTTGGAAACGTTGGCGGCGCCGCTCGCCGGGTCGCCAAAATCCCACTGCCAGGCGCTCAGGGTGGCAAATTCCATGTGCTCGGTGCGGTCGGTGAACTGCACGGGCGAGCCGGGGCATCCGCCAGAGGCGGACTCGAAATTGGCGAGGGCAAGCACCGTGTCTTGCAGCCAAAATTGGTCTTTGCAACTGGGTGGGGGCGGCGACAAATTGACCACGTCGCCATTCAAAATTGCACCGTAAAAACCTGGATGACTGTAAGTTATGGTTGGACTGAAAGCAACGGAAACTTCCCCGTTGCCAAAAGCCCACCACATCGAGCCGGGGATAAAATTGACCGAAGTGTTTTCGTAGTGGCGGGTTTGGCAGTCGGCGGTGGGTTGAATTTCGAAAGAAAGATTGCCGCCGGGGTCGCAAGGCGGCAGTGTTTCGATGCACAACCCGTTGACGCACGTGCCGCCGATGTCCTCGCAATCGGGCAGGGTCAAAATTTCGTCGGCGGTGCAGCCATGGGGGTCGGTGGCAATGACCCGGTAAATGCCGGGCAGGTTGACGGGCAGCGAAGAGGCGTTGCCGCCGGTGGGCGTTCCGTTGAAAAACCATTGATAATCAAGTCCTGCGGCTTCCGTCGAGGCATGAATGGTCGTGCCGGAACCGCCGGGGCACAAGCCGATGTGAACCGGAACGCTGAGGTGAAAAATGGGGGCAGGGTGTTGCCCGATGTTGAAAATGTCTTTTCCGGGGCAGCCGTTTTGGTCGGTCACCTGCACGGTGTACATGCCCGGCACGAGGGTGGGCGTGGCGGAAGTGGAGACGATGGCGAGGCTCGAATTTCGCCAGACGTAGCTCGAAAATGGCTGGTTGGTCTGCACTTGCATCGCCATGCTCTGGCAAACCGCTCCATCCGGCACGAAAGGCTGCGGCAGCGGCAAAACATTGACCGGAAAACTTGTCGAAGCGGTGCAGGTGGTCAGTTTGACAGCCGCATTTCCAGGCTGCCGCCAAAAAACGAAAACGCTGGCTGTGCCTTGCCCGGAGAGGATAGCGCCTGCCTCTGGCGGCGAGATTTCCCACTGATAATCAACATTTTGAGCCGGGCTTGCCGAGTAGCTGGCGGTTTCTTCCAGGCAAACTTCCGGCTCGCCTGCGATGCTGACCGGCGGGAATTCCGACACGTTCAGGGTGAATGGTTCGCTGGCGCAAAGCAGCCCGTTGGCGCTGATTTGACTGACCGTTAAAGTGCGTGGAGAGGCGCTGCCCCAGGTGACGTTGATTGGATTTCCGGTCGCCGTCGAGGTGGCGCTGCCGTTTTGGATTGTCCACTCGAAGCCATTTTGACCGAGACCCTGCGCCGAGTAGGTGTAAGTTTCGCCGGGGCAAATCTGCAAGTCACCGACAATGCCGCCGACCGCCGCCGGGTTTGCGAAAACATGCACGGGCACGTCGAAACGGTCGTTGCAAAAGCTGGAAAGGCTCGCCGGAACTGCCCGCACGGTGTAGTTTCCGCCGGGAAAATTGAAGAAAATACTGGCGCTGCTCACCGGCGCCGCCGACGACCAAACCGCTGAACCAGCGGCGTTTAGCACTTGCCAATGGCACGGCACGAGGGCATTGGTGACGGTGTTCCTGGCGGAAAATTGCCCGGCGTCGTTTTGGCAAAATTCGATGCCGCCCTCCACGTAAAATTCATTGCGGATGTTGACCAGCAGCGTGTCCTGCCCGCTGCAACCGAGGAAACAGTTGTCGAACCAAACGATGACTTGCTGCGGATTGGGCAGCCCGGCAGACCATTCGATGACGATGCGGCTGGTGCCTTGCCCCGACAAAATTTCACCTGCGCCGGAGACCTGCCAACCTATCTCAGTGCCTTGAAAATCAGGGATAAAATACTCGACCGTCGCCCCGTCGCAGACTTTGTCAAGCCCTTGAATTTGCACCTCGTCGCTCAAAATGGCGATGGGCACGACGTTCGCCGCAGCGCATTCCGCCGCACCTGCACAGGCGCTGGTTTGCAAGGAAATCCAGCCTTCCGCCTGCCCCGGTTGCCACTCGACGGTGATGAAATCGTCGCCTGCGCCGCCCCCGCCCAGCACTGCCGCATTGCCGCTGACCGACCAATCGAACGAGCTGCACCCGGCATCGGTCGAATACGTCACCACGTCGCTCTCGCAGACGCTGCCGACGCAGTCAATTTCAGGCAGATTCGCAGGCAAAACTTCGATGGTGAGAAAGGCGGTGTCGGCGCAAAAGCAGTCGTTTCGGGCGATGAGCGCCGCCGTGAACGTGCCGGGGACGAGGTAGGTGTGGTTGGGCGAGGCTTGGGCGGAGGTGCTGCCGTCGCCAAAAATCCAGGCGTAGGTGGCGGCGTCCTGGCTGGTGTTTTCGAAGAAGACTTCTTGACCTTGGCAGATTTGGAGGGTGTTTCCGGTGGGCATTGGAGTTGCGGAGAAGGCGGATTTTGGAGGGGCGAGAATTTTGACGCAAAGCGAAGCGGAGGTGGGGCAGGTGGCATTGCTACAGGTAAATTCTAAGGTTTCCGAGCTGCTGCAACCGTTGTTATTGGTAACGGTTACTGTGTAAGTTCCGACAGAAAAACTGAAAATGCTGCCGGTAAGTCCGTTGTTCCAGTGAAAAAAGGTGTTGTTGCCAAAATTGGTCGAATTGAATTTAGTCCATGCTCCTAAGCTGCCGTAGGAACTACAGGTCGTGGGTTGTTCGATGCTGGTGGGGAAGATAGAAACCCAGCAATCATTCGGGTCAACGGTCAGGATGAATTGGCAATACGCCTTCTTCCCGACGGCGTCAGTAACGGTGACACTGTAAACTTCTTCTTGCAAAAAGCTCAGATTGTGTTGGGTACCTTGATTAAAAGGTAGTGTCCAAAGGGTGTTTCCGTTTGCGGCGAAAGTCAAAGTGTATGGCTGCGTTCCGCCGACGGCGGAGACCATTCCGGTTGCTGCTTGATTGGGTTGCTGGATGCCAGTTTGCCCGCAGAAGGCTTGCAAAGGAGGGGTGTCTCCACCGCTTGCCAGATTCGCCACAACTTCGCCTTCGCTTGGCGCTCCCCACTCCACCGTGAGCAAATTTCCATCAGTAAAAAAAGAGTCCGCCCCGTTCACCTCCCAAGCCACCTGCGCCGAGTCGGGCAGGTCTTGCACTTCGTAGGTGATGGAGGTGTTGGCGCAGACCCGCTGGCAGGTTTCGCTACTGTCGGGGGGGCAGGCGAGGGGAGAGTTGGAGGTGATTTCGAGGTCGGCAGTTCCACCGCCGCAGCTAATCGAGCCGGCAATCACTTCGATGGCAAAGTCGCAAGGGTCGCCAGCGCAACCGTCGAGGAGGAGGTAGTAAGTTTGGCAAGGGATGAAATTGTCGGCTTCTAACAAAAAAGGCTGGTTGGTGCAGGCACACTGCAAAGCAATCAAATTGGGGTTGGAACAATCGCCCTGGTAAATCGCCCCCTGCATACCGATGTTTTGCTGGTTGGCGCCCGGGCAATTGGTCGGGATGATGAGAAAAGAAATGTGTGCGCTGCCCGCCTGGAAGGCAAACCAGTTGGTATTGTTGAGCACGTTTTGGGGGCACCCTGGGAAAACTTGTGTGATATTGGGCATGGTGTTCGGACTGCAATAGCCGTCCAGTTCGCAAAACAGCGGCGCATCCTGACAGGTATTGGAAGGAGATGGAAAGCCGGGCGGCGGGCATTGAGCAAAGGCTTGATTTGCAAGGGACAAGAAAAAGGCGAGCAGGGGAAACAGGTAGTACTGCGTGGTGTTGGCGAAGCGTTTTTGCGTTCCAGCCGGTGCGAAACGGCAAGAGAGAGCGAAGCAAAGGGGGTGTCTTTTCATGGCGGACAAGTTTTGTTTTTAGAAGATTTTTCAACCGACGGGCGAGCGGGGTAAAAGTAGGAAAGGAAGGTTGGGAAAGGCTAACCTGTCCGAAAGTTTCAAACTTTCGGACAAGTGAAATTCAGGCAGACGCTAAAGTTTTGCAATCTCATCAACGGTCAAGCCTGTCAATTCGGAAATCAGAGAAAAGTCCATGCCTCGCTGTTTCATTTGCCGGGCGATTTCGATTTTACCTTCGATTTTACCTTCTTCCTGGCCTTCTAATCTACCCAATGTGTTGCCTTCTATCCAACCATCCACTCTTGCGGTTTTGAACATGTCTCTTTCCACGACTGCATTGATAATGTACCTTTCGTAAGCTTTTTTCTGCTCCGGAGTCATGTTCAACTCTGCTAATTTCTGCTCGACTTTGTCAATGTTTTTCGAGGAGGAGCCTTCTTTCACCTCGCTGTTTTTGAAGATGTAAATCCACTCGTCAATGCGCTTTTTGATGATGTTTTTGTACCGCTCGACGGTGATGAGGTAAAATTCCGGGAAGATTTTTTTCTCCACGAACTGGTATTTCGGCTCGAAGTCGGTGGTGGTTTCGATGCGTTCTTTCACGATGAGCGGGTTGCCCGTGTTCAAGCCTCTGAACTCGGTCGTGCCATAGTACAAGTAGTCGTCGCCCAACCCCAGGTTGAAATAGAGGATGCTGATGGAGATGACTTTGCTGATGTTTTTGAAGTCCTTTCCAAGTTTCTGGTGCTCGACGACGATTTTGGAAGCGCCGAATAAAATGCGCTCCAAATAATCGGACTCACGGGTGTTTTGAATTTCGATGAAAATCTTCCGCTTTTGGCTGTCCTCGACCAGCAAATCCACCCGGTTGAACTTGTCGGTCTCCTCCGGTTGGTTGCTTTCGCTTTCCAGGAGGTGCAGAATTTTGATGTTATCATCTTCCAGCAATGCGGCAAGGAAGCCTTCGAGAACATCGAAATTGGCTTTGTCCCGCAGGATGGTTTTCATCGCCCAATCGAAACGGACTAATCTTTTGCTCATGATTTTGAAGTTTTCAATGGCAATATTACAACACCTGCCAGCACATCCAAACACCTGATTTTCAACCTCGAAGCTGAAATTTTGCCTTCTCATGGCAAGGGTAAGTGTACTTTCTACAAATTTTTTTTCACTCTTTCTTAACGCAACTCACTGATTGTCAATGGCAGACTAAGCGAAGGTTAAGCACCCGGGCAGCTTGTGCCTTGACAAGCGCAGGCGATGAACTTAAATTGCGGCTCGTTTTTAGCGAACATTCCATCCTAACGTGCGAACTCCATCGTAAAAAGACCACTTGCATTAACGAATTCCCATCCTGCGAACTGTCCATAAGCGTTCAAACTTTCTTTCATTTCAAGACCTGTAAGTAGGTCTTGCCTGGTTCATAAAAGAGGAAAAAGCATGTTGAAATTACAATCGAAGCCTGGAAACGTCTCCTACGTGGAGCCTTTCGTGGAACAATTGGTCAATCGCTACAACATCAGCCCGGACAAACAATGCAACATCTTGATTAGCCTGACCGAAGCAGTCACCAACGCCATCGTGCATGGCAACTGCCAGGAGGAAAACAAGACCGTCCAGGTTGTTTTGAAAAAAGAAAAGGAATGGTTAGCCGTCCGAGTCACCGACGAAGGCAGCGGATTCGACTATTCTAATCTGCCCGACCCCACTTCGGCGGACAATATTTGCAAATGCGGCGGCAGAGGCGTCTTTCTGATGCGGGCGCTTTCCGACCGGTTGATTTTCCGCAACAACGGGAGCACCGTGGAGATGCAATTCAAGATTTAAAGTTGATAAGGGTTGAGAGGGTTAATGAGGTTAATTTATCAACCTCATTAACCCTCTCAACCCTTATCAACTTTCTAATTCATTGATATCGAAGCAATTCGCTACACCAACTTCAAATGTCAGCGCAGCAATTTCCGCCCGGCATGGAGGATGAAACCGGAATATTTTTCTCCTCCGAAGACGTTGATTTTAAGCTGAAAAACGAGCGCCGGATTAGGAAATGGCTCCAACAAGTGATTGAGCAAGCGGGCAATTCGCTCCGCTTGCTCAATTTTATTTTCTGCTCCGACCTGTATCTCCACCAACTCAACGTCGAATACCTCGACCACGACACGCTTACCGATATTCTCACTTTTCCTTACGCCGAACCGCCATTCATCGAAGGCGATATTTACATCAGCATCGAGCGGGTGCGGGAAAATGCGGCGGAATTTCAGACCACTTTCGAGCGGGAACTTGCCAGGGTGCTGGTGCATGGCGTGCTGCATTTGTGCGGCTACCGGGACGAGACGGACGAGGAAGAAATGACCATGCGGCAGAAGGAAGATGAGGCGCTCGCTTTACTTTTGCCGAAGTAAACTACGTGGAGAGAGGTGGTTTTTCCTGAAAAACCACCTCTCTCCGAAAGGTCTCCGCATGGCATTCCCAATTGAAAAAGACATCCGCAAAGCCTCCACCCTGCCCGCTGCATTTTACCGCAGCCGGGAAACCTTCCACCAGGTGAAAGAAAAAATCTTCGCCGCCACATGGCTCTACGTTGCCGACGCAAGCGTGGTGAAAAACCCCGGCGACGTTTTTCCCTTCACTTTGCTCGAAGGCGTCCTCGACGAGCCACTCGTTTTGACCCGCACCGAAGACGGCAAAATCCATTGTCTTTCAAACGTTTGCACCCACCGGGGCAACCTCGTCGTCGAGCAACCCGGCAACTGCCGCAGCCTGCGTTGCGGCTACCACGGGCGCTGTTTCCGGCTCGACGGCTCGTTCAAATCCATGCCCGAATTCAAGCAGGTGGAAAATTTTCCCTCGCCAGATGACGACCTCGTTCAAGTGCCCGTGCGGGAATGGATGGGCATGGTCTTCATCTCGCTGCGCCCGGCGGTGGATTTCGAGGAAGTCATTCAACCCGTTCGCCAACGCACACATTGGATGCCCCTCGACACGTTGGAATTTCACGAGACGGGGACGCAGGATTATTTTGTCAAAGCAAATTGGGCGCTCTACTGCGACAATTATCTCGAAGGTTTTCACGTGCCTTTCGTGCATCCCGCCTTGAACAAAGCCCTGGATTTTGGGCAGTACAGCTACGAATTGTTCCCGTATTGCAACCTGCAAATCGGCATTGCAGAAGAAGGCGAGCCTCACTTCGACGTGCCGCCCGGAGAGGCTGATTTTGGCAAAAAAGTCTATGCCTACTACTTCTGGCTCTTCCCGAATTTCATGCTGAATTTTTACCCCTGGGGCTTGTCGCTGAACGTTGTCAATCCTCTCAGCCACGACCAGACGAAGGTGAGTTTTCGCACTTACCGCTTCCGGGACGTGCCTTTCAACCGAACCGTGAACAACCTGGAAAAGACGGAAATGGAGGATGAAGCGGTGGTCGAAAGCGTGCAGCGAGGCATTCAATCGAGGTTTTACAAGCAGGGACGGTTTTCACCGAACATGGAGCAGGGGGTGCATCATTTTCATGGGCTGGTGAGCCAATATTTGGGCGCTTGATTTTAAATAGTTTCAAGCACCGCCCTCGCTAGCGTCCCTTCCACACCCTTGATTTTCAACGGCAAACAAATCAGCCGGTACAATCCTGGCTGCACCTGCCGCAAATCCAAACCTTCCACAATCACCACTTCTTTCGATAGCAAAATCACGTGCGTATCTGGCGGGTCGTGAAAAAGCTGAATGGACAGGTAATCAATGCCAACCAGGTGAAAACCATTTTCAACAATCCAGGCAGCGGCGTCGGCGGTCAGGGCGCAAAAATCCTCGTAAAACGGGTGGCTCAAATCATCCCACAACCTGGAATTGTCGGTTTTGAAAAGCAGCTTTTCGACATCGGGAACGAGGTTCGCCATCTCCAAATCCGCAGCCGTGATTTGTTTTTTGCCTTGAAAATCAAGCACCTGGCACTTGCCGACTAATTTTTCCAGCGGAATTTCCTCCGTCGTTTTTGCATCGTCCACAAAGTGAAGCGGAGCGTCAATGTGCGTCCCCGTGTGGCTGCCCGTTTCCAGCCGGGTCACGTTGGCAACGCTGCCGGATTTCATGCTATCCGTTTGCATGATGCTCAAAGGGCGGTTCGTGGGCCAAACTGGAAAGCGAGGATGGATGGCAACGGAAATGTCAATGAGTTGAGACATAAGTGGCAATTTTTTTTCTGGCATTGTGGCTAAACTTGCGCAAAAATAGGCTGGCATTTCAAGCCTTTCCGCCCGAAAATCAATGCCGCTGAAATGCAAGCGGGGGGGCCGGGCAATTTAGGGGGGGCCCCCGGGGTTTTAAAAATTTTTTTTTTTTTTTTTTTTTTTTTTGGGG